>DATMWM010000439.1:0-4559 GCA_035562535.1 Rhodocyclaceae bacterium
CACCCACTTGTCCAGCATGACGAAGGTGTCGTCGTTCGACTCCGGATGGGTGATCATCGAGATGCACATGCGCTGGAAGCGGCCGCGGTCGCCGCCGGCCTTCACCCGCGCGATGACGTCATCGTAGCGCGCGGTCGGCCAGTCGACCCGGATGAAGTTGCGGTCGACGTAGTCGCGGGATTCCTCCCGGTGGCGCGCCAGGCCGCAGTAGGCGCAGTTGGCGCGGCAGCCCTCCGAGTAGGTCACCAGAAGGTTCAGGCAGTGGGTGCAATCGGTGCGGTGCATCTTCCCCGGCACCAGGCCCAGGGTGATCGCCGCGGCCGTGCTCATCTGCACGTACTCCGGCGAGCGCATCGCCGGGGTCTTGACGTGGTAGTCGGGGCGATAGAAATGCACGGCTTGCAGGTTCTCCATCACGGCGCTCATCGGTCGTCTCCCGGCCCTACGCGGCAAAGTACTCGTTGAAAGCGATCCATCCCCGGCGCTGCTCGGCGTCCGCGTCAGCAGCCGGGGTCTTCCAGATCGATTCGAGCGCCGCACGTGCGCGCAGCGCCCGCTCGATGGTCGGCCCGTAGAGTTCGCGGACGTCCTCCTCGAACGCATTCAGGGCGCCCGCCTCGCCGCGCACCCACAGCGCGGCCGCGCTGCCCGCCATCTCGCCCGAACTGACCGCCGCGGCGATCCCGGCACCGGTGATCGGGTGGGTCAGCCCGGCCGCATCGCCGGCGAACATCACCCGGTCGAACACCAGGTGCTCGCGCATGCCGCCCACCGGAATGCCGCCGCCGGTACGCCGCAGGATCTCCGGCCCCACCGTGCCCGCCGCGACGAGCTGCTCGTGGAGCTTGTCCAGCGGATGCTTCGCGTCGCGCTCGTAGCGGTAGTCGATGCCGATCCCGAGGTTGGCCTCGGCGCCGCGGGGGAACAGCCAGGCATAGCCGCCGGGATACTCGCCGGACAGCCAGATCGTCGTGTCCTGCTGCGGCTGCAGCAGCGGAACGGAATACTGCCGCGAATGCACCATCTCGAGCCGCGGCAGCCCGAGCAGCTTGGCGACCCGGGAATAGGGGCCGTCCGCCGCGATCAGCAACTGGTAGTGGATGACGCTCCACTCCTCGCCCTGGCGGACCCGCGCGGTCCTCTGCGCGAGATCCAGTTCCTCGAGCACGGACTCGGTGCGGATCTCGGCGCCGGCCTCCTCGGCCATGGCGGCGAGTCCGCGGTCGAACTTCGCACGGTCGATCACCAGCCCGGAAAACGGCGCGCGCTCGCTCTCGCCCGACGGCAGCACGCTGCGCATGCCTTCGACCCTCTGGCGGATCACGTCGGCCGTTCGGGCAAACCGCGCGATCGGCATCGGAATGAATTCGGCGCATTGAACCGGCTCGCCGATCACCTTCTTCCTGTCGATCGCGATCACCTTGAGCCCGCGGCTCGCCGCCGCCCAGGCCGCGGCGCCGCCCGCCGGCCCCAGGCCCACCACCAGCACGTCGCATACACCCGTCATGAGCTTCCCCAGGTCATCCGATTTCCGGCGCCGTGCCGGCCAGCGACGGCGCGACCGCCCGCTCGAGCACCGCGGCGAAGTCCTCCGGCGCCAGGGCCAGCATCTCGCAGGGGTGCGCCGCGAAAAAGCCGCGGATCCGCTCGCCCGCCTGCGCGCGCGCCGTATCCTTCAGCGCCGCCTCCAGGTCGGCAACCCGGCGGCGCGGGCTGACGAAGAAATCCCCCGTGAACCACACCTGCTTGATCCGGTCGCCCGCCCGGTCGTAGGCCACGGCGGCACGCAGCAGGCCGCCGCCGAACTTCTGCGCCGCCTCCAGGATCGGCAGGTCGGAGCGCGGCTTGCGCACCATGTGTATCCAGTCCCCGGTGTCGATCTCCGCCAGCGTTTCGTTCATCAGGCGGCGCTCGGTTTCGTTCGGCTCGCCCGGTTCGAAGTCCGCGCCGAATTCCTCGGCGAAAGCCTGCCGCACCAGTTCCTTCGCCACGCCCAGGGGCGGCGCGGCGCCGAGCAGTTCGCGCAGCGAGGTCACCCGCTCGCGCGCATCCGCGATCGCCTTGTCCGCGAGTTTCTCCGCCGGAATGCGCAGGATGCGCACCATCTTCTCCACGTCGAAGTCCGCCAGCAGCGTGCCCTGGTAGAGCAGCGCCTCGCCGTCGAACGCGCCGCCGGTGCCGGATATCTTGCGCCCCGCCACCTCGATGTCGTTGCGCGGCCGGAAGCGCGCATCGACGCCCAGCCGGGAGATGCCGCGCGCGGCCGCCTCGCAGATCCTGCGCGCGATCGCGGCCATGTCGCCGCTGCTCACGTCCTGCCGCGTCAGATACAGTTCCCAGCCGAACTGGCCCTCGTCCATGTAGATCGCGCCGCCGCCGGTGATCCGCCGCTGGATGTCGATGCCATGCGCTGCGCAGTAGTCGAGGTCGAGTTCCTGCTCGGCGGACTGGTGATAGCCGAGCAGCGCGCTCGGCCTGAACTGCAGGAATCGCAGCGTGCTCGGGCTGACGCCCTGCTTGCGCGATTCCAGCAGCGCCCGGTTCAGCGCGAAATTCTCGGCGGCGCGGCGCACGCCGGTGTCGACGACCCGCCAGGATCGCTTCGTTTCGCCGTCCCCGTTCGCGGTCATTCCGGGGCGCAGCCTCAGGCGCGGCAGGCGCTGGCGGAACCGATCACCTGGATGCCGCCCAGGCGCATCGCGCCGCGCTTGCGGCGTTCCTCCTCGATGATCTGCCGGATGTCGAGGCGGATCCCCGGCGCATCCGGGTCCAATGCCATCATCTCGTCGCCCACGGCGATCGAGCAGCACGAGGGCGTCACCCGCACCTCGCGGCCCAGGCGGGCGGCGAGTTCCACCATGCCTTCGGCCGGATGGGCGATGCCGTTCAGCCCGGCCAGCACCGCGTAGGCATCGATCTCCTGCTTGGCGCGGCCGGCCGGCCGCGCGCAGCCGAGCAGCAGCGGGATGTCCGGCAGCGCCTCGCGCGCGTCGATGAAAAAGCGCCCGACCTCCCGGCTGGAGGGCACGGCGAACGGGCGGTGCGGCGGCGCATAGAACGGCATGATCACCACCAGCACCAGGGCCGCCGGCGGATGGCGCCGCACCATCTCCAGGGCATTCCATTCGCCGAGCAGGCTGCCGTAGTGCAGCCCGAGCACAATGTGCGGCACCACCTTCAGCGAGGTTTCGGTCAGGTTCGCCAAGGACGCCTCGAAGTCGGCCACCGGCCGCTTCAGGTGATAGACCTGCTGCACCGTGTCCTGGGCGCCGATCATGTCCAGCATCGCCACGTCGATGCCGGATTCCTCCATGCGCCGCGCCGCGTCCCTGTCCACCAGCGCGGCATGGACGGCGATGCGGAACGCCGGAAACGCGTCCTTGATCCGGCGCACGGTCGGGTAGAACGGACCGTAATCCACCTCGTCCCTGTGGTTCGAGCCGCCGGTCAGCAGCATGCCCTGGGCGCCGGCCTCGACCTGCTGGTTGACCACGCGCCACAGGTCCTCCGGCGTGCGCGCCGGGATCATCGGTTCGAGCAGCTTGGCCTTGCAGTGGTCGCACTGCAGCTTGCACTCGCCCCCGGTGATCGAAACCGCGGGCCATGCGCTCTTGCCGCAGGCGCCGAGTTCGCTGCTCGAATAGGACTTGAACGTCGGCGTATAGAAGTTGATGCCGCCCACGCGGCTGCCGCGCAGCGGCTCGAAGCGGCGCTGCATCTGGCCGACCAGGCCGGCGTCGATGACGACGTCTTCCAGGGGTTCGACCTGCGCGAGAGTGGCGAGCCAGTCGGACATGGCAACCCGGTTCGAGCGAATTCAGGGAAGCGGCCGGGGCGCGACCGGCCCCGGCACGCGGCGACGGATCGGAACGATCGGCCGATCCGCCGGATCAGCAGCCGGCGAAGCCGTCGGCGGTCATCTTGGCCTCGAAGGCCGAGGTAATCGCGGCGCCGGTCACCAGAGCGCCGAACTCGGCGTCCCACGCGGTCGGCTTGAGCTTGACCAGCCAGCCGTTGCCGTAGGGATCCGCGTTGATGGTGCCCGGCTTGGCCGCCACGGCGTCATTGGTGGCGATGATCTCGCCGGTCACCGGGGTCTTCACCGGGCCGACCCACTTGCCCGACTCCACCGTCGCCGCAGACTTGTCCTTGTCGATCACCTTGCCGGCCTTCTTCGGCGTGTACGCGACCACCTCGCCGGCCAGGTTGCAGGCGTAGGCGGTCATGCCGACCGTCACGGTGCCGTCGGCCTCCTTGCGCGCCCATACGTTGTTCTCGACGTTGTAGTAGAGGTCGTCCGGCAGGTTGCAATTCTTCACTACGGCCATGCGTATCTCCCTAGGATCAGAACAGTTTCACTGCGCTTGCATCGCAGGACGGGGAAGAAGTCGGCAGGAAGCGAACGGAGGAACCACTGGATGTCGGATCGCCGACTTCGTCGACCGGCGCATTCTATACCCGGTGGCGGCGAGTGTGTAGCGACCGCGGGACGCCTGTCGCGCGCACGAGACACGCGTTGCGCAGCGGCGGCGGGGCGACCGGAGGGGGAGGTGCGGGGG
>DATMWM010000440.1:0-2572 GCA_035562535.1 Rhodocyclaceae bacterium
AGGATCTGCAGTTCCAGATCCATCAGGCGTCCCAGGGTTTCGCGGCGAACTTGCCCCAGAAGTGCCAGGCGAGGCTCGCCACCGCGACCACGCAGGCGGCCAGCAGCCAGGGCAGGGTCCAGTCGTAGAACACGGTATAGCCCATCCAGGAACGCAGGCCCTGATAGACGAGCCGGCCGTCGCCGAGTTCCACCGCCTCGCCCGGGCGCAGTTCATGGCGTTCCTCGCCGGCCCGCACCACCAGGCTGTGCTGCGCCGGCAGGCGGAACTCGGAGGGCCGCTCGGGATCGAGGATCACCTCGTCGAACTGCAGCATCACCCAGACGGCTTCGCGGCTGCCCGGGGGCGTCCACTCCTGGGCCTGGCGATACTCGTGGATCGGGTAGGAGGGCAGGTGCACGCTGCCGAGCGCGGCCTCGCCGTGCTTCGGCTGCCAGAGGAACACCGGGGCGAAGCCCTTGTTGTGGCTGGTGTAGAAGCGGTAGCCGCGCAGCACCAGCGGATCGTGGTCGCCGACCACCGCGCGCTGCGCGTTGCCCGCCGCGTCTTCCCAGACGACCTGGTTGCGCGTCGGCCCGCGCCGCACGCCGGGCGCATAGGCAATGGTGAAGCCCTCGTTGGCGAACCTGACCCGGTCCAGCCGCCAGGGATGCAGCGGCCCGGCCTCGAATTCGGTGAGCGTGCCATCGAAGACCTCGCCCTCCGCCAGTTCCAGCTTGCCCTTGAGGTAGCTCAACCGGCCGGCCGCCACCAGCAGCACCAGCGCGATCAGCGCCAGGTGGAACACCAGCAGCGCGGTCTGGCGGCGGAACACGCCGTTGGTGGCCACGGCCGCCGCGAGATTCACCGCCAGCAGGCCGAGCGGCAGGACCAGCGGCCAGGTGCGTGCGCCTTCGAGCTGATACGACACGATGATGCCGGCGCCCAGCAGCGCCAGGATCACCAGGGTCAGCTTGAGCGAGGCGAGCGCCTTAAGCGACGCGTACGCGGACTCCCGCAGCACGGCTGGGCGTGGTTCGGACGAAGGAGGTACGTTTCGCTGTCCGGGATCGGTGGTCGGTCCGCTTCCGATCACGGCGGATTCGCGCAATTCTCGTTGCTGTCTCTCATCCATCCCCGCCCGCTCTGGCCGTTGCCGGGGGCGCCGGCCGAGCCGCAGTCGCCTTCCACCCATTGCCCGCTCGAACGGAAGGTGCGGACTTTGTTGGCCGCATTGCGGTAGTACGGGCCGTTCGTGTAGAGCGCGGTCGTGTTGGTGCGCACCTGGGTGCCGGCGGCCAGCCCCGCCTCAGGCCCGACGTCGTTCAGGTTCACGAGCAGTGCCATGTTCTTCCAGCCGTGCGGCACGGCCACGTGGCACCAGTTGCAGCGCATGCGGCCGATCTTCTCGAAGTGCACCGTGTGCCCGTCGCCCTTGTCGGTGTTGAAGCCGGTGCCGCCGCCCCGGTTCGCGTAGTTGTTGGCGTTGTGGCACTTGAGGCACAGGTCGTTGCCGCCGTTGCCGCCGCTGGTGTTGTTCCAGGTTCCCTTGAGGATGAAATCGTTGGTCGATCCGTGCGGCCCCCAGGGATTGCCGTCCTCGCTGGTGTTGGTGTTGCCGGTAGGCATGACGCTGACCGCAGCGCCGGTGCTGGTGCCGTGGCAGTCCGAGCAGTACATGGTCTGCGTGCCGACGGCGTTGCTCCAGGGCAAGGCGAACGCGCCCGCCGTCCCGCCGCGGATCGCCGCCGTGCGGCCGGTATCCAGCATCACCGGGTGCCAGCTCCGGTTGTTGTTCGCGTTGTAGGCCGCAGCCGCGCCGGCATCGGTGCCGAGAGCACCCGGTGCGCCGCGGTGGGTCGCCGGCGCCTGGAATTCCTTGGCCTGGTTGGTGTAAGCGGTGTGGTTGCGCGTGTCGTTCGCCCGGGTGACCGGCGTCAGGCCGGGCCCGCCGAGCTGCGGCCGGGTCAGGCTGTTCGGATAGACGTTGTTGTCCGCATAGCCGTAGTTCGAGTGGCACTTCAGGCAGATCTGGTACTCGCGGGTGACGTAGGCGGCGGTGACCGAGGCATCGGTGCTGCCGGCCGGGTCGCCGCGCTTGACCAGGAAACTGGAGGGCATCGAATGGAACGACGCGTTCGGATAGACCGGCTCCACGCCCCAGGACCCGCGCAGGACGCCGGAGATCAGGTTGGTGTGGGTGTAGCCGGCGGCGTCCTCGTGCCTGTGGGTACCCGCCTTGTCCGGCGTGCCCGCCAGCGAGGCCCGGATGCCCGACTGGAACTTCACCACCCGGTGCGGGTTGTGGCAGTCCGTGCATTCGGCGTGGCGCGAGGCCAGGACGTCGCGCGATTCGAGGAAATCTGCGCCGCAACCCGCATCGGTCAGACCGCCGCAGGCGACGAAGCCGGCGTCCGTGAAGCTGCCGCTTATCTGATGCACCTCGATGCCGCCGGTCTGGTCGGTGTTGGTGATCGGCATGCGCCGGGCAAGCTGGAAGTCGGTCCTGATGTTGGGCACCTGGAGCGACGTGCTGAGCGCGCTCTGGGCCGCCAGCGTGTGGCATTGATAGCAGGTCTCCTCGATCGCGGAG
>DATMWM010000441.1:0-4399 GCA_035562535.1 Rhodocyclaceae bacterium
GCGCCGATCGAGGCGCAGATCAACGGCATCGACAACCTGCTTTACTTCAACTCGGTCAGCTCGTCCTCCGGCAACGTCACGATCAACGTGGTGTTCAAGCCGGGCAGCGACCCGGACATCAACCAGGTCAACGTGCAGAACCGGGTGAGCCAAGCCACTCCGAGCCTGCCGCAGGTGGTGGTGCAGCAGGGCGTCACGGTGGACAAGAAGTCCTCCAGCCTGATGATGGTGCTGTCCGTCTTCTCTCCGGACGACCGCTACAGCGCGGCCTACATCGACAACTACACCAACCTGTACGTGCTCGACGAGCTCAAGCGCATCCCGGGTGCCAACCGCGCCTCGGTGTTCGGGCTGCCGGACATCGCCATGCGCGTGTGGCTGCGCCCCGACCGCATGGCCCAGCTCGGCATCTCGGTGCAGGAGGTGTCCAGCGCGATCCAGGGCCAGAACCAGACCTTCGGCATCGGCCAGATCGGCGGCGAGCCCGCGCAGCAGGGCGTGCAGCAGACCTTCGTGGTCACCGCCCAGGGGCTGCTGACCAAGGCGGAGGAATTCGAGGACATCATCGTGCGCACGGCGAAGGAAGGCACCGCCATCGTCCGCGTCAGGGACGTCGGCCGGGTCGAACTCGCCAAGCAGGACTACTCGATCGCCAGCAGGATGAACGGCATGACCGCGACCACCATCGGCATCTACCAGCAGCCGGGGGCGAATGCGGTCGACACCGCGCGGGCGGTGCGCAAGCGCATGGAGGAGCTGAAGGCCCAGTTCCCCACCGGGCTGGACTACAAGATCGCGCTGGACACCAGCCTGTTCACCCTGAACTCGATCGACAAGGTGGTGCATACCTTCTTCGAGGCGGTGGTGCTGGTGATCGCGGTGGTGTTCCTGTTCCTGCAGTCGCTGCGCGCCACCATCATCCCGATCTTGGCGGTGCCGGTGTCCATCGTCGGCACCTTCATCGGCATGCACCTGCTCGGCTTCTCGATCAACATGCTGACCCTGTTCGGCCTGATCCTGGCGATCGGACTGGTGGTCGACGACGCGATCGTGGTGGTCGAGAACGTCGAAGTGAACATGACCAAGAAGGGCCTCTCGGCGCTGGAAGCGTCGAAACAGGCGATGACCGAGATCGCCGGGGCGCTGATCTCGATCGTGCTGGTGCTGGTGGCGGTGTTCCTGCCGGTGGCCTTCCTCGGCGGCGTGACCGGCACGCTGTACCAGCAGTTCGCGATCACCATCGCCATCTCGGTGGTGATCTCCGGGCTGATGGCGCTGACCCTGTCGCCGGCGCTGGCGGCGATCATCATCAAGGCGCACCACGGCGAGAAGAAGGGGTTCTTCCGCTGGTTCGAGAACGTGTTCGCCAAGCTTACCGCGGGCTACGCCGGCGGCGTGGCGCGCATGATCCATGGCTGGCCGATCGCGCTCGCCGCCTTCGCGGTGGTGATCGCCGGGATCGTCTTCATGTTCCGCATCCTGCCCAGCAGCTTCGTCCCGGACGAGGACCAGGGTTACTTTTTCGTCATGGTCGAGGCCCCGGACACGGCCAGCCAGACCCACGTCGGCGCGCTGGCCGAGCACGCGCAGCGCATCGTCTCGGCCGACCCGGCGGTGCAGGACGTGGCGCTGGTCAACGGCTACAGCCTGGTCGACGGCCAGATCCGCAACAACGCCGCGGTGCTGTTCGTCTCGCTCAAGCCCTTCGCCGAGCGCAAGGATGCCTCGCTGCTCAGCTTCGCCGCGCTGCCGCGGCTGAACAGGCAGTTCGCCGGCATCAAGGAGGGGTTCGTGCTGGCGATCAATCCGCCCGCGATCCCGGGCCTGGGCACGACCGGCGGGTTCGAGTTCTATGTACAGAACCGCGGTTCGGGCGATCCGCGCGCCACCAACCAGGCGCTGCAGGCTTTCCTGGCCGAGGCGCGCCAGCGGCCGGAACTGGCGGGCCTGTCCACCACCTTCCGCGCCGCCACCCAGCAGCTTTTCGTGGACCTGGACCGCAGCAAGGCCGAGGTGCTCGGCGTGCCGGTGCAGGATGCCTTCCAGACCATGCAGAGCCTGTTCGGCTCGTCGATTGCCGGCCAGTTCAGCCAGTTCAGCCGCGTCTGGTGGGTGGTGCTGCAGGCCGACGCGGAATACCGGGTCAAGCCGGAAGACTTCAACAAGGTCTATGTGCGCTCCAAGACCGGGAGCATGGTGCCGCTGTCGGCGCTGATCACGGTGCGCTACGTCGCCGCGCCCAAGCTGATGGAGCGCTTCAACGGCTTCCCGGCCGTGAAGGTCACCGGTGGCCCGGCGGAGGGCTACAGCTCCGGCCAGGCGATCGCCGCGATGGAGGCGGCGGCGGGCGCGACGCTGCCCGCGGACTTCGCCTACGCCTGGGCCGGCCAGGCGCTGCAGGAAAAGGAATCCGGCGGCACGTCCTCGATCGCCTTCGTGGCCGGCCTGATCGTGGTGTTCCTGCTGCTGGCGGCGCAGTTCGAGAAATGGACGGTGCCGCTGGCGGTGGTGCTGACCGTGCCGATCGCGGTGCTCGGCGCGCTGCTGCTCACCTGGGTGCGCGGGCTGGAGAACGACGTCTATTTCCAGGTCGGGCTGGTGACCCTGGTCGGCCTGTCGGCGAAGAACGCGATCCTGATCTGCGAATTCGCCCTGGAGCGCGTGCATCAGGGCATGACGGCGAAGCAGGCGGCCATCGAGGCCGCCGGCCTGCGCTTCCGCGCCATTGTCATGACCTCGCTGGCCTTCGGGCTGGGCTGCGTGCCGCTGGCGCTCGCCTCCGGGCCGGGCGCGAACAGCCTGCGGGCGATCGGCACCGGGGTCATCGGCGGCATCCTGGCCTCGACCGCGGTGGCCGTGTTCTTCGCCCCGCTTTTCTTCTGGATGCTCGAATCGATGAGCGAGAAGTTCGCCGGCAGGAAGGCGGCCGCCGGCGCGTCTCACGGCGGCGCGGTGCCGGCCGCGGCGCCGCACCTGAAGCGGGAGGAGGACTGACATGGGCATCCGCGTGAACGCCGTCGCGAACCGGCGGGGAACCGGCCCGGCGGCGCTGGCCGCGGCCATCGCCCTGGCGCTGCTTCAGGGCTGCACGGTCGGCCCGAACTACGCGCGGCCCGAATCGACCGCGCCACAGGGCTGGCGCATCGACTACGCGCAGGCCGCAGGCGTGGCGGACACGCGCTGGTGGGAGCAGTTCGGCGACCCGGTGCTGAACCAGCTGATCGACGAGGCGCTGCGCGAGAACCGCGACCTGCGCGCGGCGGCGGCACGCGTCGACCAGTTCATCGGCGCACTGAGTTCGACCCGCTCGCAGTTCTACCCGCAGCTCGGCTACAGCCTGGACGCCGGGCGCAGCCGCTCCAGCCGGGTCGGCGTGCCGCCGATCCCGGAACCGGCCGATCCCTACACCACGCTGTACCAGGGCGCGCTGAGCGCGCAGTGGCAGATCGACCTGTTCGGCCGCGTGCGCCGCCAGAGCGAGGCCGCGCAGGCGCAGGTGTATGCGAGCGAGCAGGGCCGCCGCGGCGTGGTGCTCACCGTGGTGACCGGCGTGGCGGCGAGTTACATCGCCCTGCGCGCGCTCGACCGCCAGCTCGAGATCGCCCGCTCGACCGCGAGCAACTTTGCCGAGACCAGAAGCATCTTCGACCTGCGCTTCAAGGGCGGGGTGGTGTCGCAGGTCGAGGTGTCGCAGGTCGAGTCCCAGTACCAGCAGGCGCTCGCCGCGATCCCGGCGCTCGAACAGCAGATCGCGGCGCAGGAGAACCTGATCTGCGTGCTGCTCGGCCGCAATCCGGGGCCGATCGCGCGCGGCAAGTCGCTCGACGAGCTCGCCGCCCCGGCGATCCCTGGCGACCTGCCCTCGACGCTGCTGGAGCGGCGGCCGGACATCCTGCAGGCCGAGCAGAACCTGGTCGCGGCGAACGCCAACATCGGAGCGGCGCGCGCGCTCTACTTCCCGACGTTCACGCTGACCGGCGCGCTCGGCTCGGTGAGCACCGCGCTCGGCGATTTCCTCAGCGGCCCGGCGACCGCCTGGTCAGTCGCCGCCGGCCTCGCCGGCCCGGTCTTCACCTTCGGCCGGATCGAGGGCCAGGTGCAGACCGCCGAAGGCGCCGAGCGCGAGGCGCTGGCGTTCTACCAGCAGACCATCCTGAATGCCTTCCGCGAGGCGAACGACGCGATCTCCGGCTCGGTCAAGGCGCGCGACGTGGTCGAGGCGCAGACCAAGCGCGTGGCGGCACTGCGCGAGTACGCGCGGCTGTCGCGCCTGAGGTTCGACAACGGCTACGCCGGTTACCTGGAAGTGCTCTACGCCGAGAACGAACTGTTCAGCGCCGAGCTCGCGGCGGTGCGCTCCCAGGCAGACGGCTACACCCAGTTCGTGGCGGTCTACCGG
>DATMWM010000442.1:0-2060 GCA_035562535.1 Rhodocyclaceae bacterium
TGGCCCTGCTGTCCGCGGCGGGCCTGTCGGCGGCCGACCTGGGCGAGGCGCGCGAGGAAGGCCTGGCGGCGGCGATCGCGGCGCTCGAGGCCGGCCGGCTAGACGGATTCGTCGCCACCATCCACGCGCCGGCCCCGCAGATCCAGCGGCTTGCCGCCGAGGGCCGGATCCGCCTGCTCGGCCTGGACGAGGCGACCATCGCCCGATTGAAGGGCGGCGAGCCCTATCTGGTGCCGCTGCGGCTGCCGCTCGGCACCTACCCGGGCGTGCCGGAGCCGATCGTCACCGTCGCGGTCGCGGCACTGCTGGCGGCGAACCTCGATCTGCCCGCCGGGGAGGTCGACGCGCTGCTGCGCGCGATCTTCGGTCAGATCGATTTCGCGAGATCGGGCAGCGCGGCAGGTTCCCAGATCGCGGCGCGCACCGCCCGGGACGGGCTGTCGATCCCGCTGCACGATGCCGCCGAGGTGTTCCTGAATCGAAGCGCGGCGAAGTAGGACGGGCGCGGATTCAGACGTGGAGTTCGACCACGTCGCCGTCCTCGACCGGATGCTCGCGACCGACCTGCTGTCCGGCGAAGCCGCTGCGGCCCCAGACCCGCGCGTACTTCAATGCGGTCGCGATGTCCTGGTGCACCAGGCGGGCGACGTCCTCCACGGTCTGGCCGCGGCGCAGCGTGTACGGGTGATGGTGCTCCGGCGGCTTGCCCGGGGTCTTCGTATAGACCCGCACCACGCCCAGCCTGCCGAACAGCCACGGTCCGAGTTCGCCCAGCCCCTGACCGGTCTCGGCGGAGACCACCAGCGCCGGCAGCGCCAGCCCGGCGAGATCCAGGAAGGTCTGCAGTTCGCCGGCCAGGCCGGGGATGCGGTCGGCCTTGTTCGCCAGCAGCAGCGCCGGCAGCCGCAGGGCGAAGGGGTCGTCGCCCGCGGGCGGGGCCGGCAGGCCTTGCGGCCAGTCGGCGACCAGGCTGATCCGCCGCTCCAGCAGGATGCCGCGCAGCGCCTGCACCTGTTCGACGCAGCCGGCCTCCGCGAGGTCGACCACCAGCAGGCAGGCGTCGGCCGACTGCAGGGCCGCGGCGAGCCAGGGCAGCGGGTGTTCCGGCGACACCGGCGGCAGGTCGACCAGCTGGAAGTGGATGTCCTCGAAGGGCAGCATCCCCGGCTCGGGGTGCTGGGTGGTGTAGGGATAGGGACCGACATGGGCGCCCGAGCCGGGGAGCCGCGCGTGCAGCGCGGACTTGCCCGAGTTTGGCGGGCCGAGCAGGGCGATCTGGGCGGCGCCCTCGGGGCGCACCACCAGCGCAGGGGCGCCGCGGGTGCCGCCCTTGCGCGGGCCTTCCAGTTCCTCGGCGAGTTCCTTGATCCGGTGCTTGATGTCCGCCTGCAGGTGGTCGGTGCCCTTGTGTTTCGGGATCACCCGCAGCATCTCGCGCAGCCAGTGCAGGCGCTCGCGCGGCTCGCGCGCGGCGCGGAAGGCGGCTTCGGCGGCCTTGTACTCGGGGCTGAGGTTGGCGGGCATGACGTCGGGTTTTCGGCTGCGGCCGCCGGGGCGCCCGCGCGGGCCGCCGCAATGCGGCCTGCCGCGATTCTAACCGGCTGGCGCCGCTGTACAATCCGCGGGCTTCCGCAGGCGCCTTGCCGAATGCCGCGGCCCGCGCCGGGTGGACCGTTGCCTGATCGGGCAATTTGCGGACAGAAAGGATAACCATGAGAACCAGGTTGCTGAGTTGCATGCTGGCTGTGCTGCCGCTGGCCATGGCGCTGCCGTCCCAGGTCCAGGCCCAGGACGCGCCGGCCGCCGCGGCCCAGGCGGTCTATTCCAAGGAGCAGCTCGACCAGTTGCTCGCGCCGATCGCGCTCTATCCCGACGGCGTGCTCGCCCAGGTGCTCATGGCCTCCACCTACCCGCTGGAGGTGGTCGAGGCGGCGCGCTGGATCGAGGCGGTGACGTCCTGCTGCTGGGCAAGCACGGCGTTGCCCAGGTCCTGGGTCCATTCGAGCTTGTCGCTCATCATGGTGATCACCTGCGGGAAGGCCACCAGGGACTGCACGCTC
>DATMWM010000443.1:0-2736 GCA_035562535.1 Rhodocyclaceae bacterium
GCCGCAACGCGGTGCGCGACGGCGCCTGCCCGCACTGCGGGACGAAGGTGGACGGCGTCGGCATGTAGGCCCGCTGCGCGTCCGGCAGCCAGGATCACGGTCCCGCGCGATCCAGTTCGCATCGGCTCGGCGGCGGCGCCCCGCGGAAACAGTCTGAAACATTCGGTTGCGGCGGCGAAATCGACCGGAAACCCGCGCGGCTCAAAGTAATGGCCGCGGCGCAGCCGCATCCCGCGTCCCCCGAACCACCGACCCGCGGAATCCGTCCGGATACCGGCAACACGAACAATACGAAAGGATCACGGACACTCCGCCTCCGCCCGGGGGCCGCAACGGCCGA
Source organism: Rhodocyclaceae bacterium (assembly GCA_035562535.1). Lineage (GTDB taxonomy): Bacteria > Pseudomonadota > Gammaproteobacteria > Burkholderiales > Rhodocyclaceae > DATMWM01. The sequence continues at coordinate 341 of DATMWM010000443.1, forward strand.
AATCGTGGTGCGTCCGGACCGAGGCGGACCGGAACCGGTCACCACACTTGCTTAGCGAGGCAAACACCATGAGTACCGGAACGATCTGGCGCAGCCTGCTCGTCGTCGTCACCCTGATTGCGGGCGCGGCCCTGCCTGCGGCGCAGGCCCTTGCGGCCAAGACGGACGAGGCCGCCGCCACCGCGAGCCTGAGCGAGGCGGAAGCCGCCTCGCTGCTGTTCATGCGCGAGGAAGAGAAACTCGCCCGCGACGTCTACCAGCTTTTCTTCAGCCTGTATGCGGACCAGACCTTCTACAACATCGCGCTCTCCGAGGATCGGCACACCAGCCAGATCAAGGTGCTGATCGAGACCTACGGACTGGCCGATCCGGCGGCGACCAACCCGCCCGGCATATTCGCGAACCCGGTCCTGCAGGATCTCTACAACGCGCTGACCGACAGGGGGCGGGTCTCGCTCACCGAGGCGCTGTACGTGGGCGGCCTGATCGAGGAGAAGGACATCATCGACATCGCCAAGGCGCTGGAGAAGATCGACAACAAGGACATCATCACGGTCTATACGAACCTGATGGACGGCTCGAAGAACCACCTGCGCAGCTTCGTCGCCCGGATCGAGGCCATCGTCGGCGTCTACAAGCCCCAGTTGCTCAGCGAGGAAGAATTCAACGCGATCGTGAACTGACCGCAACCCTATCGATGCGCCCCCCGCCGAGGCGGGGGTTTTTCATTTACGGCCGCATGCGGACTCTCAGGCGGGTGTGAGCTTGGCGTAGGCCAGGGCCAGCCACTTCATCCCCTCCCGGCCGAAATTCACCTGCACCCGCGCGTCGCCGCCCGAGCCCTCGGCATCGACGATGACGCCCTGGCCGAACTTGGCGTGCATCACCGTCTGCCCGATGCGGAATCCGCCGGCCTCGCCGCCGGTGCGCGCGGCGCGCCGCGGCGCGGACGAAACCGCCGTCCCGGGCTCGTAATAGCGCGGCGGTTCCGCCGCGTAGCCGGCGCGCGCCGGCGGCGTCAGCCACTTGAGCAGGTTGGCGGGGATCTCCTCCAGGAAGCGCGAGCGCAGGTTGTAGCGCGTCTGGCCGTGCAGCATGCGCGTCTGGGCGAGCGACAGGTACAGCCGCTGCCGGGCGCGCGTGACCGCGACGTACATCAGGCGCCGCTCTTCCTCCAGGCCGCCGCGCTCCTGGACCGCGTTCTCGTGCGGGAACAGGCCCTCCTCCAGGCCGCTGACGAACACCACGTCGAACTCCAGGCCCTTGGCCGAATGCACGGTCATCAGCTGCACCGCCTCGGCGCCCTGCTCGGCCTGGTGTTCGCCGGCCTCCAGCGAGGCATGGGCGAGGAAATTCGCCAGGCTCGGCTCCTCTTCCTCGGCGATGAAGTTCGCCGCCGCGTTGACCAGTTCGTCCAGGTTGGCCAGCCGGTCCTGGCCCTCGCGCTCGCTGCGGTAGTGGGCGCGCAGCCCGGCCAGATCGACGACGTGATCGACCAGCTCGGGCAGCGGGATGTCCCCGGCGCCGCGCTCCAGGTCCAGGATCAGCGACTCGAAGGCGCCGAGCTTGGCCGCCGGCGCGCCGGCGAGCTTGCGGATCGCGGCGAACAGCGACACGCCGGCGGCGCGCGCGGTGTCCTGCAGCAGTTCCAGGCTGCGCGCGCCGATGCCGCGCGGCGGGAAATTCACCACCCGCGAGAAGGCCGTGTCGTCGTGCGGGTTGGCGATCAGGCGCAGGTAGGCGAGCGCGTGCTTGACCTCCTGGCGCTCGAAGAAGCGCAGCCCGCCCCACACCCGGTAGGGCATGCCGGCGGCGAACAGCGCGTGTTCCAGCACCCGCGACTGGGCGTTCGAGCGGTAGAGCACCGCCATCTGGCTGCGCGCCATGCCGTCGGCGGCGAGCGCCTTCAGCTCCTCGACGATCCAGCGCGCCTCCTCGCCGTCGCTCGGCGCCTCGAACAGGCGCAGCGGCTCGCCGGCGCCGGCCTCGGTCCACAGGTTCTTGCCCAGCCTTGCGACGTTGTGCTTGATGATCGCGTTGGCGGCATCGAGGATGTTGCCGTGCGAACGGTAGTTCTGCTCCAGCCGGATCACGTTCGGCACGCGGAACTCGCGTTCGAAATCGCGCATGTTGCCGATCTCGGCGCCGCGGAAGGCGTAGATCGACTGGTCGTCGTCGCCCACGCAGAACAGATGGGCACCGCCGCCGGCCAGCAGCTTCAACCACAGGTACTGCAGCCGGTTGGTGTCCTGGAACTCGTCGACCAGGATGAAGCGGAAGCGGTTCCGGTAGTGGGCGTCCCCTCGGACACCATCGCCAACGCGATCAAGCGCGGCACCGGTGACCTGGAGGGCGTCAGCTACGAGGAAATCCGCTACGAGGGCTACGGCATCGGC
>DATMWM010000444.1:0-3493 GCA_035562535.1 Rhodocyclaceae bacterium
GAGCGAGGCCGTTCGCGCACGCGTGATCCGGGCGCGAGAGCGCCAGATCGAGCGGCAGGGGACCGTGAACGCGGCGCTCACGCCGAAGCTGATCGAAGCCCACTGCGAACCCGACGCCGCCGCGGCGGCGCTGCTCAAGCAGGCGATATCCCGGCTGCGCCTGTCGCCGCGTGCCTACCACCGGTCGTTGAAGCTCGCGCGCAGCATCGCCGACCTCGCCGGAGCCGCGTCGATCGGCAGCCCGCACGTCGCCGAGGCGATCCAGTACCGGCGCGGCGCCGGGTAAGCCGCGGGTCAGGCGATCTGCCGGCAGTGGGTTTCCCGGGTGAAGGCGACCAGGATCACCGTCAGGACGACCCAGCCGAGCAGCAGCGCGAAGCCGGCCTGGTAGGCCTGCAGATCGTAGATCCGGGCGCCGCCCTGCATCGCGCCGCTCCAGTTCCGGTCCAGCACCCAGCCCACCGCCGGTTGCAGCACCATGCCGCCCATCATCACGCCGGTGTTGATCACGCCCGAGGCGGTTCCGGTCAGCCGGGCCGGCACCGACTCCTTGGCGAAGGCGAAGCCGATGATCATGCAGCCGGAGACGAAGCCCAGCGCCACGAGCAGCGCCACCAGGGCCGGGATCGGCAGCGGCGGCAGAAAGACGATGACCGCCCAGCCGCAGGCCGCCAGCGCGGCCGATCCGACGTAGAGCGGTTTGCGCCGGCCGAGCCGCTCGGACGCCGCGCCGAGCACCGGGCCGCCGGCCGCCCAGGCGACCAGCATGGTCGAGGTCAGAAGCGCCGCCTCCTTCGCGCCGATGCCATAGACCTGGCTGAAATAGGGCACGCCCCACAGGCCGGCGAAGGTCAGCACCGCTCCGGCGACGCCCGCCGGAGCGAGCAGCAGCAGCCAGATGTTGCGGTAGGACAAGACCTCGGCGATGCCGCGCAGGATCGGCGGATGCCCGGCATCCTCGTGCGCGCCGTGGTAGTGGCTGGCGTAGCCGGCCTCGGACGGGTCGTCGCGCACGCGCAGCCAGATCGCGGCGGCCAGCACGGCGGTCGCTGCCGCCGATCCGACCATGACCTCGCGCCAGCCGAAGGCTTCGACCATCGCGCGCAGGGGCCGGCCGGCGAACACCGCGCCGGAAATCCCGACCAGCAGCAGCATGCCCGAGGCGAGCGAGAACCGGCGCGGGGCGAACCAGTGTCCCGCCAGCTTGAGCATGGACACGAAACCGACCGCCACCGAACCGCCGATCAGCAGGCGGCCGGCGTTCGCCCACCAGAGGTTCGGCGCGGCGGCGAACAATGCGGTGCCGAGCGCGGCGATCGCCGCCCCGGCCGTGAGCAGCTTCCGTGGCCCCCAGCGGTCGGCGATGATCCCGGTCGGGATCTGCATCGCCACGTAGCTGTAGAAGTAGAAGGCCGAGAGGTTGCCGAGCGCCGCGCCGCCGATGGCGAACTCCGCCATCAGGCGGTCGGTGATCACCGCCGGCGCCACCCGCTGGTAGAAGGCGATCAGGTAGAACAGCGCGCCCAGCCCCCACACGCTCCAGGCGACGAGCGGCGGCGGAAAGCCGCGCGCGCTGCGTCCGGTCAAGGCGAATCAGCCGGTAGGCGTCAGCCGGCGCTCAGCACTGCTCCCAGGGCAGGCCGTCGAAGCGCCAGCCGGTGGTCGAGTTGCGCCGGTGCTCGTCGTTGAGTTCGCCCTCGAATCCGTGGGTCACGTTGTAGACCTCCCTGAACCCGGCGTTCTCGAGCGCCTGGCCAGCCTCCTGGGAGCGGTTGCCGCTGCGGCAGATCAGCACCACCGGCCGGTTCTCGAAACCCGCTGCGTGGCGCACCTGACCGACGAAGTGGGGATTCACGTCCCAGTTCGGGCCGTCGTTCCAGGCGACCCAGATCGCGCCCACCGGATGGCCGACGAACAGGAATTCCATCTCGCTGCGGCAGTCGATGAACAGCGCGTTCGGATGCTCGTGGATGAACTGGAAGGCTTCCTTCGGGGTCAGGTGTTTCATAATGGGAGGGCTCCGCCGGGGTTCATTCGATTATAGCCGGGCCTTGCAGCGACCCGGGCGTCCCGGTCGAGGGCTCCGCCGGAAGACCAGGGAGAACCCCGAATGAAACGCCTGACCGCAATGCTCTGCTCGGTGCTCGCCGCCGTCGGCCTGTACGGCTGCGACCTCGCCTTGAAGGATCTCAAGCCTGGGGTGTCGACCGGCTACGACGTGCGCGACCGCATGGGGCCGCCGACCATGGAATGGCGCAACGAGGACGGCAGCCTGACCTGGGAATACGCCCGCACGCCCGAGGGCACGGTCAACTACATGATCCACATCGGGGCGGACAATATCCTGCGCTCGATCGAGCAGGTGCTAACCGAGGAGAACTTCGCCAAGGTGCGCCCGGGCATGACCCGGGACGAGATCCGCCACCTGCTCGGCAAGCCGGCCCACGTCACGCGCCTGGATCTGAAGCGCCAGGAGGTGTGGGACTGGAAGTACCAGAACCCGTTCCGGACCGACATGTATTTCAATGTCCACTTCGACCAGGCCGGCCGGGTGGTGGAAACCAGCCGCCACGAAGACCATCGGGGCTGAGAAAAAAAGCGGGCACGGCGCGCTGGCCGTGCCCATCGAACCGGCTAAGGAGGAGGATTGCCCTCCGGGGTTAGCCATCCCCGGAGTTCGCAGTTTTAGCGCTTGCCGCCGCCGCGTTCCGGCCGGTCGAGCTTTTCCGGCTTCTCGACCTTCTCGGGCTTTTCGGGCCGATCTGGGCGATCCGGTCGGTCCGGTCGATCCGGGCGGTCCGGACGTTCGGCCCGTTCTACCCTGGCGACACGGTCCATGCTTGCCTTTTCCGGGCGACCGGACGACTGCGACCGGTCCGCCTTGCCGCTGTCCGCGGAGCCGGAACGGTCGTCCCGCCGGTCTTCGCGGCGCACATCCGCGGACGAAACCTTGGACACCTTGACCGTACCGTCGGTGGTCGTGGTGGCAGCCGTCGACCGGTCGCGCCGCCGGTCGTCCCGGCGCTCGATGAACTTCACCTGCTGGGCAGGGAGGAAGGGCGCGGACGACGGGCCGTGACCGCCGCTGTGCTTCACACCGAGTTCCTTGGAGATCTGCCCCCAGCCCATGCCGTCGGCGCGCATCTCCAGCACGCCGGTGAGCAGCACCTTCGTGCCGTCGGGACGGGTGATCGTGCCGCCGATCAGCGCGGCGGTCATCTGCTCGGGCGTCGGCTCGACGATGCCCTCGCGCACCAGCACCCGGCCGGCCACGTTCAGGGAGTGCATCACGTTGCCCACGCCCATGTGGCCGGTGGGCGGCGTGAAGGTCACCTCTTCCACGATCGCGCCGGTCTCGTCCCGGCGAACCAGGGTCACGTCGTAACCGTTTCTCAGGCCCACCGCCAGGCTGTCCGCATTCTCGGTGCCGCCTACGAAATCCGAGAAACGCGATTCGACCTTGCGGATCAGGCTGGGCGGCGCCGCGCCGGGC
>DATMWM010000445.1:0-6728 GCA_035562535.1 Rhodocyclaceae bacterium
GCTACGGCGTGGTCGGCCTGCCGACCACCTATTTCGTGGACCGCGAGGGAAAGATCCGCTCCAAGGTGCTCGGCGAGGCGGAGAAGGACACCTTCGAGCGGCTGGCCGTGGAAACGATGAAATGAGCGAACCCAGGGGCTGCGATCTGTGCGGGCTTGCGGTCGGCGCGCACCCCTACGTGCTCGCCACCGCGGACAAGACCTACGAATTCTGCTGCGAGGGCTGCCTGGGCATCTACAAGATGCTGAACAACGTGCAGGAACCGGCCGGCCAGCCGCCGAACCGGATGAAGTCGTCAAACTGACTGGGAGAATCACGATGCACAACGCTGCAACCGAAGGCGCGGCCCGGGCCGCGACGCACATGATGGGCCCGATGGGCCCGGGCGCGGGCATGGCCGCGGGCGGCATCCTGGCCACCACCGGCTACCTGGCCGGCCGCGGCGCCTTCGGCGGGCTGCTGCGCAGCCCGCTGGTGATGTTCGCCGCCGGCTTGGCCGCCGGCTATTTCCTGCACAAGTACCAGAACGACATCGTGGCCGCGCTCGCCAAGGCCTCCGACGCCGGCAAGGACTTCATCCTGCACCAGAAGGAAAGCCTGGAGGACATGCTCGCCGAGGCCAAGGAGGGCGAGGAGCACGAGGCGAAGGGCGACGCGCCGTGAGGCCGGCCGTCGCCGCGGCGCGGAACTGAAGCGGAGCGCGCCGGATGGATGCACGTGAGATGGAGAGGCGGATCCTGGTGCGCCACCGCGCCCCCGGGCACGTCCGCTTCGAGGTGCCGCAGGATCTGTGCGAGACGCACTGCTCGGCGGCGATACGGCGCAGCCTGATCTCGCTGCCCGGGGTGTACCGGGTCGAGTTCTACGGCGCCCAGTGCAAGCTGTCGATCCACTACGACGAAACCGCCTGCACGCTGCGCGAGGTCGGACTGCGGCTGCGCCAGGCGCTGCAGGACGCCGCCCGCAGCGGGCTGTTCGAGCGCCATGCGCCAGCGCCGGCACATCCGGTCGCCGCTGCACAGCCCGCCGGGGCGACGCCGCGCCCGCGCGCCGCCGACTGGCTCAGGCGCAAGGGCGAGAGCCTGCGCCGCAAGGCGCAGGAACTGCGCTTCAAGGCGCGCATCGTCAAGGAGGTCGCCAAGGTCAAGGCGGAGACCGATCCGGCGCTGCGCCTGCTGATGGACGAGAAGGCGATCATCGGCTTCCTCAACGATCTCACCGCCTTCTACCTGGTGAAGATCCACTGGGACCTGATCACCAAGCACTGGATCCGCGCACCGTTCGCCCACCGCTACCACTGGATGGCGGTGTTCTACCTGGTCTTCCTGCTGGTGCGCTCGCGCCGCCAAGCCCTGAAAAAGTGAGCGAGGCGGAGTTCACGAATCTGCGGGTGGTGCACGCGCTGTCGCGGCGCGTGCGCATCCTCGCCGAGGCGCTGCGCGGCGATCCGGAGCGCTGCTACGTGCTGGAGATCCTTCTGCGCAAGCGGCCGGAGATCCACCAGGTGCGCGCCGTGCCGCGCATCGGCTCGGTGGTCGTCCACTTCGATCCGTCCGGTCTGCCGCGCGACAACCTGCTGCGCATCGTCGACACCGTCGTCGGAAACCTCGCGCGCATGCCGGCGGCGCCCGCGACGGCGGCGGCGCCGGCCGGCGAACTGCCCGAGGTGCCGCAGCAGGAATGCACCGTCGCGGTCGAGGGCATGACCTGCGCCTCCTGCGCCCTGCTGATCGAACTGTCGCTGCAGCGCGACCCGCGCATCGAATCCGCGCGGGTGAACTTCGCCGCCGGCAGCATGGCGGTGTCCGGCCGGATCAGCCGCGACGAACTCTTCGGGCGCGTCGCGCAGATGGGCTATACGCCGCGCCCGATGGACACCCTGGCCCAGCGCCGCCTGCTGGTCGAGCGCGAGCGCCAGGCGCTGCGCGAGGCGAAGCGGCGCTTCGTCCGCGCCGGCCTGCTCAGCCTGCCGGTGATCGCCATCGGCATGGCCATGCCGTCGTCGTTCCCGCTCAAGCTGCTGGAAATGCTGCTCGCCGCTCCGGTGGTGTTCGGCAGCGGCCGCCCGATCTTCGAGAAGGCCTGGCTGCTGGCGAAGCAGCGCAGCGCCAACATGGACAGCCTGGTCGCCATGGGCGCGGGCGCGGCGATGCTGTACAGCCTGCCGGCGATGCTGCGCCGGGGCGACCACCACGTGTATTTCGAGGCGGCCGCCGGCATCGTCAGCTTCGTGCTGCTCGGCCGCTACCTCGAGGAAAAGGCCAAGGGCAAGGCGAGCGAGGCGATCCGCCGGCTGATCGAACTGCAGCCGGCCACCGCCACGGTGCTGCGCGAAGGCGCCGAGGTGCTGGTCGCGGCGGACGACCTGCAGGCCGGCGACGTGATGCGGGTGCGTCCCGGCGAGAAGGTGCCGACCGACGGCATCGTGGTGGCCGGCGAATCCGAGGCGGACGAGTCCATGCTCACCGGCGAGAGCCTGCCGGTGGCGAAGAAGCCCGGCGACCGCGTGGTCGGCGGCTGCATGAATCTCAACGGCGCGCTGGACGTGCGCGCCACCGCGGTGGGCACCGCCACCGTGCTCTCCGGCATCGTGCGCATGGTCGACCAGGCCCAGGGCACCAAGCTGCCGGTGCAGAAGATGGCCGACCGCATCGCGGCGGTGTTCGTGCCCTCTGTGATGGGCATCGCGGCGGCCACCGCCGCCGGCTGGCTGCTCGCCGGCCACTCGGCGCGCGCGGCGCTCACCCACGCCACCGCGGTGCTGCTGATCGCCTGCCCCTGCGCGCTCGGGCTGGCCACGCCGACCGCGATCATGGCCGGCACCGGCCAGGCCGCGCGGCGCGGCATCTTCATCCGCCGCGGGGACAGCCTGGAGGTCGCCGCCAAGCTCACCACGGTGGTGTTCGACAAGACCGGCACGATCACCGAGGGCCGGCCGGTGGTGACCGACTTCGTCAATCTCTCGCGCCGCGGCGACGAGCGCCTGCTGCGCCTGGTCGCCTCCGCCGAGCAGGGCTCCGAACACTACCTCGCCCGCGCCGTGCGCGCCTACGTCAGGGAGCGGGGCGCGGCCGCGGAGCCGGCGCATGCCTTCGCCGCCGTGCCCGGACAGGGCGTGCGCGCCCGGGTGGACGGCCACGACGTCGTGGTCGGCAACGCCGCCCTGCTCGATGCCGAGCGCATCGACTGGCAACAGGCCGCCGCGCGCGCCGACACCTTCGCCAGCCAGGGCAAGACGCCGGTGCTGGTGGCGGTGGATGGCAGGCTGGCCGCGCTGCTCGCGGTCGCCGACAAGCCGCGCGCCGACTCGAAAGAGGCGGTGCGCAGGCTGCACGCCCTGGGCGTGCGCACGGTCATGGCCACCGGCGACGTCGAGGCCGCCGCCCGCCACATCGCCCAACTGGTCGGCATCGACGAGGTGATCGCGCGCGCCACGCCGGCGCACAAGCTGCATGTCATCCGCGACCTGCAGGAGCGCGGCGAGCGCGTCGGCATGATCGGCGACGGGGTGAACGACGCGCCGGCGCTGGCGGGCGCCGACGTCGGATTCGCGGTCGGCACCGGCACCGACGTGTCGATCGAGGCGGCCGACGTGACCCTGGTCAATGGCGACCTGGCCAAGGTGGCCGAGGCGATCGCGCTGTCGCGCTTCACGCTGCGCGTGATCAAGCAGAACCTGTTCTGGGCGCTGGGCTACAACGCGGTGGCGATCCCGGTGGCCGCCGCCGGCCGGCTGAGCCCGATGATCGCCTCGGCGGCCATGGCCGCCAGCTCGGTCTCGGTGGTCGCCAACTCGCTGCGCCTGCAGCGGCGCTGAGGGCACGCGCGATGGAACACAGCCACGCGATCGCCGAGCTTTCCTACGGGCTCGCCTTCATGACCGGCATCCTCGGCAGCGGCCATTGCGTCGGCATGTGCGGCGCGCTGGTGTCCGGCTTCTTCCTGAAGTTCGCCGGCGGGCAGAGCACGCTGCTCCCGGTGGCGGCCTACCACGGCGCGCGGATCTCGATCTACGCCCTGGTCGGCGTGATCGCAGCCGCGCTCGGCGCGGTGCTGGTGCAGACCGGCATCATCGGCAAGGCCCAGGGCATCCTGCAGATCGTGGCCGGGATCGTGGTCATCCTGCTCGGCCTGGAGATCCTGGGGGTGACGCGCTTCCGGCTCAGCTTCGGCTTCGCCAAGCTGTCCTGGCTGCACAAGCTGCTGTTCGACGCGCCGAAGCGCGGGCCGGTACTCGGCGCGGCCATCGGCGGCGCGGTCAACGGCCTGATGCCCTGCGCCATGACGATGGCGATGGCGGTGAAGGCCACCACGGCCGCCACGCCGGTAGAGGGCGGGCTGCTGCTGCTGGCCTTCGGCGCCGGCACGCTGCCGTCCATGCTCTTCGTCAGCCTGGTGTTCCACAAGCTCGGCGCCAAGGTGCGCGGCATGCTGCTCAAGGCCGCCGCCGTGGTGGTGATCGTCCTGGGACTGTCCACGGTCTATCAGGGCGCGATGTACTACTCGGTCATGCGCAACCTGGCCAACTGGTAGCCGCAGAAGGGATTCGAGATGAAGCGACGCGTCCTGCTCCGCCTGCTCCCGCTTGCCGCCTTCGCCGCGGCCGCGCCGCGCGCCGCGCTTGCCGCGGAACAGACGCCGAAGCCCGGCGCCAGGGACACCTGCCCGGTGTGCGGCATGCTGGTGTCGAAGTACCCGCAATGGACCGCCAGCGTGGCCTTCAAGGACGGCCACGCGCACCACTTCGACGGCGCCAAGGACCTGTTCAAGTACCTGTTCGACATTCCGAAGTACGCCGCCGGCCACACGCGCGCGGACGTCGCCGCGGTCGAGGTCACCGAGTACTACGGCCTGACCAAGATCGACGCGCGCAAGGCTTTCTACGTGGTCGGCTCGGACGTCCTCGGCCCGATGGGCCATGAGCTGATCCCGTTCGCATCGCGCGCGGACGCGGAAGAGTTCCTCAAGGATCACAAGGGCCAGCGCATCGTCGGCTTCGACGAGGTGACGCCCACGCTGGTCGCCCAGCTCGACAAGTCCAAGCCGAATTGAACGTCCTGTCTGCGACACCTTGTCGCAGGTGGTCACCCTGACCGTCCGTTTACAATGCGCCGCCGCAGCGCGCGGCCTTATTCATTCCGCAAACGGAGGGGAAACTATAATGAAGAACGCGCAGGGACTTCTTGCGTCCGCATCGCTTGCACTTGCCGTCGGGACATCGACGGCGCAGGCCGCAGACTGGATCATGCTCCAGGGCACCGAGCCGCAGGATGCCGGGCTGTACCGGATCTTCGGCCAGGTCTGGGCGACCTACACGAGCAACTACGGCTGCGACGAACTGGAGGGTCTGCGGGCGCCGAACGGCACGCCCACGGGAGGCACTACCGGAGGGCCGACCGGCAACAACGGAAAGCTGCACAACGTCTGCGTCGTGCCGCCGGAGTTCGACCAGAAGAGCGAACTGCAGCTGGACAACCTGATGCTCGGGGTTCGCGGCAACCTGATCCCCGGCCGGATCAACTACTTCACCGCGGTCAACGCGGGCGAGAACCTGTTCAACTTCCTGCCCTTCCAGACGCGCCGCCATGTTCTGGCCACGGTGCAGGACGCCAGCGTCACGCTGAGCTACATTCCCGGCGCGCGGGTGCGGGCCGGCCTGATGAAGAAGCCGGGCCCCGAGGAAATCCAGCGCGCCGCCCCGCCGGACTTCGTTTTCCCGAGCACGCCGATCAATCAGATCATGCCGGACGTCCTGCTCAGGAGCAACGCCTACTCGCGCACCGGAACGCCGATCCCCGGCCAGGGCTATGCCGGCGGGGTCTCCTCCTACGCGCTCGACGTGGACCTCGGCCGGGACTGGGGCGTGCAGGCCTTCGACGCGTTCAAGATCGACCGCTGGAACCTGACCTACGCCCTGATGTGGGGCTACGGCAACGGCATCCACCTGCGCGAGAACATCAATCCGCACAAGGACATCAACACGCAGTTCACGGCCGAGTACGACCTGCCCGGCGGCAAGGGGCCGAACAAGCACGGCGTCAAGCTCTACGGCTACTACCAGCAGGGCGAGCGCAAGTTCGAGATCGACGCGCAGGGCAACACCAGCGATGCCTTCGACCGCATCCGCTACGGCGCGGGCGTGCGCGCTCTGGGCGAACTGTTCGGCGAGGGCAACGGCCGGCACCGGCTGGGCTTCGACGCCATCTTCGGCGAGGGCATGCTGTTCTACTCGCCGGCGGGAAACGTGGTGGAAGGCGCGGTCAACAACGGCGTACTCGGCACCGCCGCCGAGCAGGGCAACAAGTCGCGCGGCTTCAACCTCGAGTACGGCTATTACCTCGGCGAGAAATGGCAGTTCGACGCCCGCCTGAGCCAGACCAACGTGCTCTACGACACCTCGGGCATCTGGCAGCCGTGGGACGAGCGCAAGATCAACGACGTCACGCTCGGAGTGACCTACTACTTCACGCCGATGCTCAAGCTGGCCTTCAACTACCAGTTCCGCGACTACTCGGCGCCGAACGCGGTTCAGCCCACCGCCAACACGGCGGCGGCGATCAACAATGCCGCCGTCCAGACCAGCAACCAGGACATCGTCACCGACTCGGTGGGCGACCGGATCGCGATGCGCCTGAGCTGGATGTTCTGATTCCCGGCCCCCGATATTCAACCTGCAAGGAGATGCGAATGAAACGCCGCGACATGCTCAAGCTTTCCGCCGTGCTCGT
>DATMWM010000446.1:0-15401 GCA_035562535.1 Rhodocyclaceae bacterium
CCGTCGGGCAGCACGCCGCGCCCCGCCGTCAGGGCGATCTTGCCCAGCTTGAGCGCGGCCTCGTCCAGGCGGAACTGGACGTGGCCCCAGCGGTAGGGGGCGATCGGGCCGGCGCGGGCCTCGACCAGGTGCTCGATGTAGCGGTCATGCTGCTGGAAGTGCTGCTGCTGCAGGAACAGGCCTTCCGACCAGACGACCTTGCTTTTCCAGGACATGGCTCAATCCGCGATGCGTGTGTTCGGGATGTCGGACGGGACGCGCGCCCGGCCGGCCTGCGCGGGCTCCCGCGTGCGGAAGGCGGGCGCGGCGTGATCAGCGCGCGGTGATGCTGACGCTGCGCGCATCGAACCGGATCGTCAGGTTCGTCACCTTCTCCGGCGGGATCGCCACGGCGGCGCGCCAGGTGGCTCTTTCCAGGTCGCGGAAGGAGGCGACTACGCCGATGTAGCGCGACTCCGCGGGCAGCTTGCGCTCGATCTTGCGGTTTTCCTTGGGCTGAAGCTGGAACTCCTCGCGCGCCACCAGTTCGGCGCCCAGGGTCTCCTTGTCCTTCTCGGCCAGGGAGAAGAAGTCGGCGCTCTCGAACGCAGCCAGCGACTTCAGCTCAAACAGCTTGGCGACCACCGGCGAGGCGCGGCCGCGGGAATCCGGATTGACGCCCGCATCCACGTCGATGGTGATCTGGACGATGGTCGGCTTGGGCGGCGGCGGGGCGCTCGCGCATCCGACCGCGAGCAGCACCGGGAGGACTAGCGCCAGAACGCGGAAGATCCGCGAGGCTGAAAGCATTCTGCGCTCCTTCTGGGTTGTTTGAGCCAATTGTGACAGCGAATGGCCGGCGTCGTCCACCTTGAATAGGCGGCGGTTTCGCCCGTGCGCACGGTGATCGTCCGGCGCGTCGAACGGCGGCAGGCAGGCGGTCCGCGGCGGCGAAGGGTGTCGGCACTGCAGCGGGCGCGGTGCCCAGGGAGAAGTCGCGCGGGACGCGGCGCCTGGCTCAGGACAGGGGAAGCGGCACGAACATGCGGCGTTCGCCGCGCTGGACCAGCAGGGCGATGCTCCTGCCGGGGTTCTCCAGCAGCTTGGAGAACTGCTTCGTGTCGGTGACCTGCTCGCTGTTGACAGACAGGACCACGTCGCCGGGCTGCAGACCGGCGCGCGCGGCGATGCCTTTCGCATGCTCCACCAGCAAGCCGCCCGAGAGATTGAACTCGCGCTTCTCCTGCGCGGTGAGCTCCCGCACGGTGATGCCGGCCTGGACCGTGACGCCCGCGCTCTCGCCGGCGCCGGCCGCGGCCGGCGCGTCGGCGGCCTGCTCGTCCAGCGTGGCGGTCACGCTGGAAGGCTTGCCTTCGCGCCACAGCCCGATGCGGGCGCCGTCGCCGGGCCGCATGTCGCCGATGATGCGCACGAGCTCGGAAGGGCTTTGCACCGGCTGGTCGTTGATGCCGATGACGATGTCACCCGGGCGCAGGCCGGCCTTGGCCGCCGGGCTGCCGGGCTGGATGTCGGTGAGCAGAACGCCCTTCGCCGGTTCCAGCCCGAACGCCGCAGCCAGTTCCTTGCTCAGTTCCTGCGGCACCACCCCGAGATGGCCGCGCGCGACGTGGCCGTGCTGCTGCAGTTCCTTCATCACCCGCAGCGCGAGGTCGATCGGGATGGCGAACGACAGCCCCATGAATCCGCCCGTGTCGCTGAGGATCTGGGCGTTGATGCCGATCACCTCGCCCTTCAGGTTGAACAGCGGGCCGCCCGAATTGCCGGGATTGATCGGCACGCTGGTCTGGATGAAGGGCACGTAGTCCTCGTCCGGCAGCGCGCGGGCCGTGGCGCTGATGATCCCGGCGGTGACCGTGTTCTCGAAGCCGAAGGGCGAGCCGACCGCGACCACCCATTCGCCGACCCTGGCCTTGGCGGCGTCGCCGGTCACGACGTGAGGCAGATCCTTGCTCTCGACCTTGAGCAGCGCGATGTCGGTGCGGTCGTCGGTCCCGACGACCCGCGCCTTGAATTCGCGCTTGTCGGTGAGCCGGACGGTCACCTCGGCTGCGTCGGCGACGACGTGCGAGTTGGTGAGCACGTAGCCGTCCGCGCTGACGATGAAGCCCGAGCCGACGCCTTCCGCGGACGGTTCCTCCTCGTCGTCGCCCGGGGCCGGATCGAAGCGGTGGAAAGGCTGCGCCGGCGCATCGTCCGGCTGGGGCTCGGCGTCCCGCGCCGGGATCGCCCGCACCGTGCTGATATTCACCACGGCAGCGCCGACCTTGTCGACCAGCGCGGTGAAATCCGGCAGCGGCTGCGCGGCAGCGGGGGCCGGCGTGCCGGCGGCCGGGACCAGCGGCGCGGAGGCGCCGGGAAACGTACCCTCGCCGCAGGCAGTCAGCCCCAGGACGGCCGCGATCGCGGCGGCCGGAATATGCAGATGGATTGAACGCCGGTTGCCGGCATCGGTCTTCTTCGAGGAGTTTCGCATCGGTGTGTCGATCTGGTCGGAAGCGTGCATTCTACCGTGCGCCGGGCGGCGGGAACACGGCCGTGATCCGGGTGCCCCTGCCGGGCGCCGGCGTGGAGATCGTCACCTCGGCGCGATGCGCCTCGGCGATCTCCCGGACGATGGCCAGCCCGAGGCCCGAGCCGTGGCCGGAGCTGCCGGGCAGCCGGTAGAAGCGGTCGAAGACGCGATCGCGCTGGTCGGCCGGAATGCCGGGACCGTTGTCCTCCACCTCGAGAAAGGCGCGCCGGTCCAGGCGGCCGGTGCGCACCGTGACGATGCCGCCCTCCGGCGTGTAGGCGATCGCGTTGTCCACGAGATTGCTCAGCATCTCGCGGACCAGCCAGACGATGCCCTCGATGCTCGCGTCCTGCAGTTCGAAGCCGAGGTCGATGCGCCGTGCCACGGCCGCATCGAGGAACTCCGAGGCCGCGTTCTCCACCAGGGCCCGCAGGTCGATTTCGCGCATCTGGCTTTGCAGGGTCGCGGCCGGCTCGGAGCGGGCCAGCGCGAGCAGGCGGTTGACCAGTCGGGACAGGCGATCTGCCGCCTCGCCGATGCGCTGCAGCCGCGCGCCGCGCGACTCGGCATCGGAGTCGGCCGCCGCCAGTTCCAGCTGAGTTTGCAGGGCCGCCAGCGGCGTGCGCAGCTGGTGCGCCGCATTCTCGACGAATTGCCCCTGCGCCTTGGACGCGCCGTCCAGCAGCGCGAACAGGTTGTTCAGGGCATTCATCAGCGGGAGGAGGTCCGGCGGCGCGGCTTCGACGGACAGCGGCCGCAGGTCGCGCGCCGAGCGCAGCTCGATGTCGTTCCTGAGCCGGCTCAACGGCGCGAGGCCGCTGCGCACGGCGGCGAGAACCAGCGCGAGCGTGACGACGACCATGGCCAGGTTGGGCGCGAGCATCGCCACGAAGATGGTGCGCGCGGCCGCTTCGCGCTTGGCCGTGGTTTCGGCGAACAGCACGGTCACCCGCCCGGCCTCGGTCTGCAGCGCGTAGCGTACGCCGCGAACCCGGGACCCGTTGTGCGTCGCGTCGAACATCGCCGGGTTGGCTTCCGGGGCCGGCACCGGCGGCGCCAGGCCGGCGTCGCCCGCCACCAGCCTCCCGCCGGCGTCGAGGATGGCGAAATACACGGCATCGGCCCGGTCGGCCCGCAGAATGTCGATCGCGGAAGCGTCCAGCCGGACCAGGATGCGGCCGTCGCGCTCGGCGATCCGTGCGGCCAGCGCCAGCGTCGAGTCCACCAGTCCCTGGTCGTAGGCATGGACCGCCATCCGCCTGGCGATGCTGTAGTCGGCCCAGGCGCTGACCAGGATGATCGCCACCAGCGGCAAGCCCAGGAACAGCGTGAGCCGCTGGCCGATGCTCAGCCGCAAGCTGCGCGAAGGGGGTTCAGTGGCTGCCGGGCTCATCCAGCCGGTAGCCGATGCCCCGGACGGTGCGGATCTCGATCCGGCCGGGCGCGAGCTTGGCCCGCAGCCTCGATATGTACACTTCCACCGCGTTCGGCGTCAGATCGGAACTCCACCCGCCCAGGGACTGGACCAGCCTGTCCTTGCTGACCACGTTCGGCGCGTGGAGCAGCAGCGACTCGAGGATCGACCACTCCCTGCCGGTCAGGTCCAGGTCCGTCCCGCAAAGGGTGGCGGCGTGCCGGGCCGGGTCCAGCGTCAACGGGCCCAGGGTCAGGCGCGAGTCGGCGAGCGAGTGCGAACGGCGAATCAGCGCCCTGGCGCGGGCCACGAGTTCCGGCAGGCGGAACGGCTTGGTCATGTAGTCGTCGGCGCCGCGGTCCAGCCCATCCACGCAGTCCTCGAGCCGGTCGCGCGCGGTGAGCACGAGGATCGGGACAGCGATCTGCTGGGCGCGCAGCCGGCGCACGAGTTCCAGGCCGTCCATCCGCGGCAGTCCGATGTCGACCACCGCCAGATCGAAACCGTCGCGCTTCAGGAGCCCCTCCGCCAGTTCGGCGCTGGGTACGTGGTCGACCGTGAATCCGGCCCGTTCGAGCCCCTGTTTGACCCCGTGGGCTACCAGTGGGTCGTCCTCGACGACCAGGATGCGCATGTTCGACGGATTCCCCGATGTACCGGTCCGGGCCGGGCCCGGGCGGTAATGCGGGGATGATAACCCATCCGGCGGTGCGGCTTTGAGCCGCCGGCACTTCGCGCGGCGGACCGGGGACGCGTCCGGCGGCAGGTGCTGCCGCCGGCGCGTACAGCGCTTACTCTTCCAGCAGGCTGCGCAGCATCCAGGCGTTCTTCTCGTGAATCTGCATGCGCTGCGTGAGCAGGTCCGCCGTGGGCTGGTCGTTCGACTTCTCCGCAACCGGGAAGACCGAGCGCGCGGTGCGCACCACCGCCTCCTGCCCGTCGACCAGCTGGCGGATCATGTCCCTGGCCGAGGTGACACCCTCGCTCTCCGCGATCGAGGTCAGCTTGCCGAACTCCCGGTAGCTGCCCGGAGCGGGGAAGCCGAGGGCGCGGATGCGCTCGGCGATCAGGTCCACGGCCAACGCCAGTTCGTTGTACTGCTGCTCGAACATCAGGTGCAGGGTCTGGAACATCGGGCCGGTGACGTTCCAGTGGAAGTTGTGGGTCTTCAGATAGAGCGTGTAGGTGTCGGCGAGCAGCCGAGACAAGCCGTCAGCGATCTCCGCGCGCTCCTTCTCGGTGATACCGATGTCGATCTTGTTCCGTTTTGCCATCGTCGTTCTCCTTGTGTGTTGATTGATCAGAGAGCATGACCCAGAAGCGCCATGCCGGCGAAGCCCGCGAGCAGCGGAATCAGCGCGCGCCGCCCGCCGCGTTCCCGGCGGAAGGCCGGAATCAGTTCGGCGCCGATCACCCACAACATCGCACCGGCTGCGAACGCCATGCTCGCCGGCAGCATCAGCGGCGCGAGGCCCACCGCTAGGCCGCCGAACAGCGCGGCCACGGGCTCCACCAGCCCGGTGGCGGCAGCATACATGACCGCGGCGTGCGGCGTACGGCCGACCGCAAGCAGGGCCGCCGCGACGATCAGGCCTTCGGGCACATTCTGCAGACCGATCGCCAGCGCCAGGGTTCCGCCGGCTGCGGCGCCGCCGGCATGGCTCGCGCCTACCGCGAGACCCTCCGGCACGTTGTGCAGCGCGATCGCGGAAACGACCAGCCAGGAACGCTGCGCATTCCAGGCCTGGCTGTCCGGCCCGGTTCTCTCGACGAGCCGCTTGCCCAGCCAGAGCACCCCGGCGCCGGTCACCAGACCGACCGCGACCGGCCACCATGCCGGCGCGGCGCCGGTCCCCAGTCGTCCCGCCTCTTCCAGGGCGGGAATCAGCAGGCCGAAGAGCGCGGCCGCCAGCATGATGCCGGCCGAGGCCGCGACGAGCACGCCGAAACCTCGCTGCGCCGAATTCCGCATGGCCAGGATCGCCATGCCGCCCAGGCCAGTACCGGCTCCAGCGATCAGGGCAACGCCCACGGCCTGCATCAGCGCGGGCGACGCGGCCATGGCGGCGCCAGCCATCCCGGCGGCGATCCACAGGCCCGCGAACGCCAGTGCCGCGAGCGGCACGGCTGCCGCCAACCGGCCGGCGCCGCTCCAGGCGGTCCCTGCGTTTCCGATGTTTGCCGTGCGCGTCGTCATCGCTTTCCCCTTCCCAGTCCGTCAGTTGCCGGACGCTGGATCGGAGTCTAGGGGCCGACCGCAGATAAATCCAATTTCAAATTCAAAACCTATAGATTTGTGCGGCAAATCATCTTCCGTGCTTCCTGACGCATGGCAGCCGGGATCTGAATCGTCCGGTGACCGATCGCACACCCCGCCCGGGCCGGCCGGTGGCACAAGTCAAGCGAGCCGGAGCCGCGGCCGCTAATGCCGGCGTAGGACGAGCAGCCATGGAAGCACTCAGAGTCATCGACGGGGACAAAAAGGCAACCGGGCGAGCGCCCGACCACGAAGGCATCGCCCAGGCCGTGGCGGCTGCACGCCGGGCCGGCTTCTGCCTCGGCCGGCAGGTCATCCTCGGGACGGTGCCGGGCACCATCGTCGGCTACAACATCGCCGGCTACGGTGCGTTCTGCGGGCTGCTGTATCCACTGCTGGTGGCCACCGACCTGGGCGTCGCCAAGTGCCATCCGATCGAACTCAGGCTGGTGCGCACGCAGGAACCCTGATCCCGCCGTCGTCGCATGCTTGCAATCGGATTGTGCGTTGCAGCATAATTCGCAATACACAGTCGAAAACGCCTTGAGAACCTGGAATCTGGCGATGAAGATGCGCCCGCTTCGGTACCTGCAGAACGCCTGGCACCGCTTTGCCGGAACCACGGTGTTCGTGCGGCGACGCCTGGATCCTCGTACCGGAGCCTGGAACCTGGTCACCTACCGCGCCGTGCCGATTCCCGGGACGGGCGATTTCGAGGTGAGCGTGCGCACCGCCGGCTTTTTCGGCCAGACCGAATCCAGGGAGATCTGGGACGCCGGCCGCCTGGATCGCCTGCGCGAGCGCGTCGTCGCCTGCGTGCGGCAACACTGCTGAATCTTCCTCGAAGCGCCGCCTTCCGGGTTCGGCGGTCGGCCGCCCGGTTCCCGCCTAATGCGCCAACAGTTCTTCCTCTTTCTTGCGGGCGCGCAGGGACTCGTCCCGGCGTTTCGTGGCGTCCATCTCGTCCAGGTACGCGGCCGATCTGAGGACCAGCGCCTGGGCCCGCGTGCAGATGGCGAAGACGTCTTTTCCGTGCCAGCGGCGCTCGATCGCGGCGCCCTGTTTGTCGAGGAAGGCCCGGTCTTTGGGTTCGAGGACCAGGAGATAGCCGCCTATCTCGGCCAGGTCGGCACGGGCGGCTTGAATGTCGGATGTGATTCTCACGGTTCGGCGGTTGCGCGCCGGTAAATGGCGCAGCAATCCAATCTAACCGATTCCCGGCGGCTCCCCTTGATATTTATCAGTACATCCTAATTTGCCAATCGGCCCGAATTCCGCCGCTGTTCCGCCTCAAGCGCTGCGCGCCTCGCGCCGATATGCCTCCGGTCGGAAATTGGTGCTGCAATATCAGTAAGTTGGCAGCAGGAATCGAATCTTGGTCCGTTTCGGGAGTGCAATCGTGAACGCGTACTGGAAACTCGCCCTCTATATCGTTGCCGGAATCGCCGTCGGACTCGGCGCCCTCATGGTGTCGGCGAAAACGGCGGCCTATCCAGCTTACGGGCTGGTGTTCGCCGGCCTGGCCGTGCTTTCGGCTCTTGCCGGCGAGGCGACGATCCGGCAGTTCCGGCGCGCCAACAAGCGCGACCGAGGCTGATCCGCGGCCCCCGCCGGCGTTCGCTTCAGGTCCGGATCTGCGCGACCGGGTAGGGCAGCGGCGCCAGGGAGGCGCCGAGCAGGCAGGCCACCACGGCCGCGGTCAGGCCGGCACGCAGCCTGAAGTACCAGGGCGGGACTTCGTGCCGGCTGGCGAAGCGGAGGTCCATCGCCAGGCAGGCGACGAAGGACGCCGCGAGCAGGCGCAGGCCGATCGCGCTCGGCAGCATGATCGCCGCCCAGGCCAGCAAGGCGGGGACGACTCCCGAGACCAGGGATATCCAGGCTTCGGCCCGGGATGCGCGCGCTTCGCGCAGCGACATGCCCCATTGCAGCGCGCCGACGAAGGCCAGGATCACCGCGCCGTACGCCGTGAGCGCCCGGTACACCATGCCGTGGTAGGGATGCGGCCAGAAGAACAGCACGGCGCACAAGCCCAGGAACGGCAGCAGTCCTGCGATGCCCAGAACCAGCGCCGGCGCGCGGGCGGAGGCCCCGATCGTGCTCCGGGCATCCGAGTTCATGACGGTTCTCCCCTTTTTGCCGGTTCCCTGGAAACCGCGCGGGCGGCCCCGCCCGCGCTCATGACGCAGACAGGAAAATCCGGCCTTCGTTCGGCCGCCCGCCGCGTGGCTGCGACTTGCCGGCCGCGGTCTACCAGTAGGCCAGCAACCGTCCCGCTTCGATCTTGTGCTGGAACTCGCGCAGCGGGCGATCGCCCTTCTCGATGCACTTGCCGGAGGCGATGTCGAAGGCCCAGTTGTGCTTCGGGCAGGTCAGCTTGCTGCCGGCGAGCGCCAGGTGCGGGATGTCGGTGACCTGGTGCGGGCAGCGGCTGTCGTAGACCCGGATCGTCGCGTTGTCCTTGTAGACGAACACGTGACGTTCCCCGGCGGTGAAGTAGGAAACCTGGCCCTCCTTCAGGTCGGCAACGGCGGCCACGTCGTGCCATTCGGCCGGCGCGCCGAGCAGGGCCGGGCGGAACTCCGGAATGTCCATCTCGATCAGGATGTCGGTTGCCCACACGATCTTGGCCAGGCCGAGCGCCGGGAAGGCCGTCAGCAGCGCGTCCAGGATCTCGTCCGCGCTGGCCCCCTCGCGCAGCGCCCGGGTGAGATACTGCTTGAATCCGTTCTCGGTCTGCGCGTGGACCTTGGTGATCACCGAGATCAGGTTGCGGGTCTTGGGATCCAGATGCTTGCCGGCCTCCTTCAGGAAAGTGAAGTAGGGCTGCATCGCATTCGGACGGACCTTGACCAGATAGCTGAGGGCATCGCTCACGTTGCATCTCCTTTGTTGGCGTTTTGCTCCGGCGCAAGTGTATTCACTTTCGTCCGCCGGCGGATGCGGCATCGCGGCACGCTTCCGTCCGGCCGGCGTCCGCGAGGCCAGAACATGGACAAGCCAGAAGGCGGCAGCGCGCCGCGCAACCTGCTGACCGACCTGCCGGGGCTCTCTGGCGGCGAGGTCTTCGATGAACTGCTGCGCCTGCCCGGCCTGCGCGTCGAGCGGATCGTGTCCGCCGGTCAGGCCAGCCCGCCCGGCTTCTGGTACGACCAGCCGCAGCGCGAGTGGGTGCTGGTGCTCGCCGGGGCGGCGGCGCTGCGCTTCGAGGACGAGGCGGCGCCGCGCAGGCTGGGTCCCGGCGACTTCGTGGATATCGCCCCGCGCCGGCGCCACCGGGTCGAGTGGACCGATCCGGAGCGGCCGACGATCTGGCTGGCGCTGCACTGCGGCTGAGGATGCGCCGGGCCGCTCCGCTTGGGGCACAATTCCGGCCTGCACCTGCGGATCGAGGAGAGGCAACCATGTCGGAGAACGAACAGAAGGCCATTCTGACCCTCTGCCTGATGGCGGCTTTCGCCGATGGCGGCAAGGACGAGCGCGAACGCGCGGAGATCAAGCGCATCGCCGAATCGCTGGGCGGGAACGGCGCGGTCAATCTCGCCGCCCTGTACCAGGACGTGCTGCTCAGGCGGGTGGCGCCCGAGCAGGCCGCCGCCGCCCTGGATTCACCGGAACTGAAACAGTTGGCGTTCGAGATGGCGGTCTGCGTGTGCGACGCGGACGGGGCGCGCAGCGGCGAGGAATCGGCGTTCCTGGAGCGGCTGAGCGGCCTGCTCGGGCTGGCGTCCGCCCCCTCGCGCCGCTTCGAGCAGGACGCGGACGATCTCGCCGGGGCGGCGCTGCCGGAACCCGCGGCGACGCCGGTCCATGCCAGCACGCTGAGCGCGGCCGAACTGGACAAGATGATCCTGAACTACGCGATCCTGAACGGCGCGCTGGAACTGCTGCCCCAGTCGCTGGCCTCCATGGCGATCATTCCCCTGCAGATGAAGATGGTCTATCGCGTCGGCAAGTCCTACGGCTTCGAACTCGACCGCGGGCACATCAAGGACTTCCTGGCCACGCTCGGCGTCGGCTTGACCTCCCAGTACGTCGAGCAGATCGGCCGCAAGCTGGTCGGCGGCCTGCTCGGCAAGATGATCGGCGGGCTGGGCAGGGCGGCCGGAAGCACGGTGACCGGGGCGGCGTTTTCCTTCGCGACCACCTACGCGCTCGGGCAGGTCGCCAGGACCTATTACTCCGGCGGGCGGACCCTGGACGGTCCGCGGCTGAAGGAGACCTTCGCGCAGATGCTGGGCGAGGCGAAGACCCTGCAGCAGCGCTACGCCGGCGAGATCCAGGATAAGGCGCGCACCATCGACCCGAACCGGATCGTCGAGATGGTGCGTCAGACTTAGTTAACCGCAACCGCCCGATCGCCTGGCGGCAACCGGTTCAGTCGAGTCGGTGGAGGGGCCGTCGCGGAGGTGTGCCGCGACGGCCGGGTAGATCAGGTCTGCTGGAGCAGGTCGGCGACCGGAGCGTGCCAGGGAAGCGTGCGCACGCGCTGTCCGGAGCGCAGGTGGCGGAGTGCCGCGCGGGCGGTTGCGACCCCGTTCGGGCGCTCGACGGAAGTCTGGGGCGGCCGGTCGGCGGCGGTCAGGGCAAGAGCCGCGGCGCTCGTGCCGAGCAGGGCGGCGCTTGAACGATCGGCGTGTGGGCCGAAGTAGCGCGCCCGCCGGGTCCAGCGCCCGCCGGGCTTGCCGTTCGGCATCAATACCACGTAAAAACCCGGCCCCAGGCGAGCCGCATCCGCGGACGCGAAGCCGTGCGCTTCGGGGTTGCTGCTGACAACGGATCCCTCTCCCGTTATCTCGATGACTTCGTGGCCCTTCCACCGCATGCTGTTCTCCTCCTATTGGACCAACTATTTGACGTATCAGGCACCCGCGGGGCCGCTACCCGGCATGTGCGGCCCCAGCATTGTCGTCGTTGTGCCTGAACGTCGTTCCTCCTCCCCCTTCGAGACCGCTTCGACTTGATGTCTGTTCTTGTCGAACGCCTGAGCCCGTTCCTTGCGCAGACGCTCTACTGACCTAAGGGCTCTTCTATTTCTCTAGGGGCGAATGATCGGATAAACCGAGCCAATGGCGCTATCGGTGACTCTCGCAGCGCGCGTAGGGATTGGCTTAGTGGCGTGTCGGAAAAACCCTACGCACATCCGGGCAACCCGGCGGGCGGTCGCCGCTACTGGTCCAGCTTGTGCTGGATCACGTAGCGCGTGAGATCGGCGTTCGAACCGAGATCGAGCTTGTCGAGGATGCGCGTGCGGTAGGTGCTGATCGTCTTCGGGCTGAGGTGGAGCTGGTCGGCGATGCGGGTGAGCGACACGCCGCGACTGAGCAGGAGCAGGACTTCGAACTCCCGGGAGGAAAGCTTCTCGTGGGGCAGGTTCCTGCCGCCCTGCACGCTGCCGGAAAGCAGCTTTTCGGCGAGATTGGGACTGACGTACTTGGCGCCCTTGGTGGCGCGCCGGATCGCCTCGAGGATCTGCCCCGGATCGCTGTCCTTCTCGACATAGCCCGCGGCGCCCGCGTTGAGCGCCGCCATCGCGTAGTCGTCCTCGGAATACATGCTGAAGATCAGCACCGGCAGGTCCGGCTTCTCCCGCTTGATCCGCTTGAGCAGTTCCAGCCCGCTCAGATCCGGCAGCGAGATGTCCAGCAGGACCAGGTCCCAGTCCTGCGCTCGCACCAGCGCCAGCGCCTCCCGGGCGTTCGCCGCCTCGCCGGCCACCACGATGTCGCTGGTCTCGGCGAGAAACTGTTTCAGGCCGCCGCGCACGACGGCATGGTCGTCGGTAATCAGGATCCTGATCATTTTGTTCCAGCCTGTTGACGGGTCAGCGGCACCCGCAGCCTGACCGCGGTGCCGTGCCCCGGCGATCCCCGGATGCTCAGCTCGCCGCCCAGGGATTGGGTGCGCTCCCGCATGCCAAGGATGCCATAGGAGTCCGGCTTTTCCAGTTCCCGCTCGTCGATGCCGCAGCCGTCGTCGGCGATCTCGACCACGAGGTCGTCGCCGCGGCGGCCCAGAAGGATGCGCACCTGGCCGGCGCGGGCGTGGCGCGCGATGTTGGTCAGCGCCTCCTGGACGATGCGATAGACCGCGATGCTGCGCTCCTGCGGCAGTCGCGGCAGCCGCGGCAGCCGCAGGTCGGCCGCGATGCCGGTGAGCTGGGAAAACTCGCCGACCAGCCGCCGGATCGATGCGGCCAGACCGAGCGTGTCCAGCGTGTTCGGGCGCAGCCGCGCGGACACGCGCTTGACCGTGCCGATCGCGGCGCTCACCAGATCGACCAGGGATTCCACCTGCAGGCACGCCTGCTCCGGCTGGTCCAGCTTGCGCGGCAGCGAGGCCAGCCCCAGCTTGAGCACCGTGAGCGTGCCGCCGAGTTCGTCGTGGACCTCCCGGGCGATCGCCGCGCTCTGCTCCTCGCGCACCGATTCCAGGTGGGCCGCCAGCCGCTGCAGCCGGGCGGCGTTGTCGCGCAGCGCGTCCTGGGCGCGCTTCAGGTCGGTGATGTCGGTCACGATGCCGTCCAGGCGCACCACCGCGCCGCTCGAGCGGATGACGCGGCCGCGGTCCCGGACCCAGCGCACCTCGCCGTCCGGCCGCACGATCCTGTACTCCAATTCGCTCACGCCCTCGCGCAGGAACTCGGGAAAGCTCGCCAGAACGCGCCTGCGGTCGTCCGGGTGCACCGCCTCCAGCCAGAGGTTTCTGTCGGCTAGGAACGCGCCCCGCGGCCGGCCGTAGAGCCGGTCGGCGGCCGCGTTCAGATACAGCGGCTCGTACGTGCCCGGCGCCAGCGACCAGACCACGTCGTTCAGGGAGTCCAGGATGCTGTTCAGGCGCTCTTCGCCGTGACGCACCGCCCGCTCGGCCATGCGCCGGGCGGTGATGTTGGTGTGGGTGATCACCGCCCGCACCGGACCCTGCCCGGGGAAGCGCGTCACCCGGCCGACGAACCAGCGCTGCTGGACCGGCGAGGGGCACTCGTACTCCAGGTAGAACTGCTCCTGTTCCCCGGCGATGACCCGGCGCAGCCCGCGGGCGAAATCCGCCGCGTCGGTGCAGCCGGCCGCCGCGGAAGCTTCGCAGACCTCCAGGTAGCTGACCGGCGGCTGAACGGCGGCGGCCAATGGCGGATCGGCCGCCGCGAAATCCGACCACGCCCGGTTGATCGCAACGAGTCGGCCGTCGCCGTCGACCACGCACAGATTGCTCGGCAGCGCGTCGATGGTCGCGCGGGCGAAGCGCTCGGACTCGCGCAGGGCCTCCTCGGCGTGCTTGTGGTCGGTGATGTCGATGCCGATACCGGCCACCAGCGCCGTCTGCGGATCGCGGTCGGGCAGCGGGAACTTGGACACCAGCCAGTGGTGATCGCCGTCGCGCTGCGGCGCCGTCTCCACGTTTTGCAGCGGCTTGCGCTGCGCGAGCACCTCGCGGTCGCGGCTGCGCAGCCGGCTGGCCAGGGCGGGCGGCCAGAGATCCTCGTCGGTCCTGCCGAGCAGTTCCCCGATGTCCCGGCCGAACACGTCGCCGGCGCGCTCGCTGAAATACACGTAGCGTCCCGCCGCGTCCTTGATGAAGGCGACGCCCGGCAGGTACTTCATGAACAGCGCGAAGCGCTGCTCGCTCTCCTGCAGCGCCTCCTCGGCATGCTTGCGCTCGGTGATGTCCACCCAGTAGCCGACCATCTCCACCGGGACGCCGCGCGAGTCGCGCGCCAGCCGCATCTCGTCGAGTATCCAGCGGTAGCTGCCGTCGCTGTGCCGCAGCCGGTACTCGTAGCGCTGCCTCTCGGCCGCCGCCATCCGGCCCATCTCGGGCAGGATGCGCGCGGCATCGTCCGGATGGATGCGCTCGCGCCAGAACTGCGCGTCCTCGGTGATCTCCTCCGGCCGGTAGCCGAGTTGGGTACGGACGTTGTCGCTGACGAAGGTCGGGCCGAATTCGCCGGTCGGCCGGCGCGTGTAGAGGATGACCGGGGTGGCCGAAACGAGGTACTGCAGCCGGGCGTGGGCCACCTCGTAGGCCAGCCTGCCCCTCTTTTCGGCAGCCAGTTCCCGCTGCAGCGACAGGATCTGGTGGTGGAGGCGGTCGGCCGCCGGTTCGATACCGGCCCCGCCTGCCGGGTCGGGAGTCTGCGGTTCGACGGGATGCGGCATGTTTTCTGGCGCTGCGCCCGGGTGGCTGTCCGGCGCATAGGGTACCGAAAAAGCCGGGCGCGGGGCCATTCGCGCGCCGCGCCGCTGTCCGCCACATCGCGCGGGCCACCGGCGCGGGCCGCCTTGACGCGGCCGGACGGTTCTCCCAGACTGGCCCGCGGGCCGGGTGCCGATCCGGAGGAGGCAGGGTGCGAACGAGCGCGGCAGAGATCCGGGGAGCGCTGGAACGGGACGAACTGGTCTTCGACTACCAGCCGAAGGTTTCCTTCCTGAGCGGGCGGGTGAGCGGGGCGGAGGCGCTGATCCGCTGGCGTCGCGACGACGGCTCGGTGACGCTGCCGGAGGCGTTTATCCACGTCGCCGAGCGGGAGGGCCTGATCCCGGCGATCACCGAGGCGATGTTTCCGCGCCTGATCGAGGACTTCAGACGCGTCCGGGCGGCCGGCCACGACGTCACCGTCGCGCTCAACGTCACCGCCCAGGATCTGGACACGCCCAGGCTGCTCGAACTGGTGCGCGCGGCGACCGGGGAGGGGGCGATCGGCGGCGAGCACCTGGAACTGGAGATCACCGAAAGCGCGGTCGTGTCCGGCAGCGACACCACGCGCGCCAGCCTGGCAGCCCTGATCGAGGCCGGCGTGCCGCTGGCCATGGACGATTACGGCACCGGCTTCTCCTCGCTCGCCACGCTGAATCGCCTGCCCTTTTCCGCGATCAAGATGGACCAGAGCTTCGTGCTCAGGATGCTGCGCTCGCCGAAGAGCGCCAACCTGGTGAAGGCCAGCGTGGCGATGGCGCAGATGATGGGCGTGAAGACCGTGATCGAGGGCATCGAGACCGAGGGCGTCTATCACTCGCTGCTGCATTGCGGCTGCTCGGAAGGCCAGGGCTACTGGATCAGCCCGCCGCTGGCGCCGGACGCCTACCTGTCCTTCCTGGCTGCGGAGCGGCGCTGGCCGGCCTCGCCGGTGGGCATGCTGCGCATGGCCCGGCTGAGCCACACCTGGCAGCAGAGCCTGCTTCTGGACGAAGTGTTCGCCTTCCTGCGCAGCCGCGACCAGG
>DATMWM010000447.1:0-2884 GCA_035562535.1 Rhodocyclaceae bacterium
CGACAGCACGCAGCCGAACGCGCCGCCCTCGGCATCCCGCCCCTGCCCCTGACCGCCGCGCAGACCGAAGCGCTGGTGGCACTACTGGACAACCCGCCGGCCGGCGAGGAGTCCTTCCTCCTGGACCTGATCACCCACCGCGTGCCCGCCGGCGTGGACGATGCCGCGAAGGTGAAGGCCGGCTTCCTGACGCGCGTGGCCAAGGGCGAGGCCGCCTGCCGCCTGATCGGCCGCGACAAGGCCACAGAACTGCTCGGCACCATGCTCGGCGGCTTCAACATCAAGGCGCTGATCGACCTGCTGGACGACGCGGAAGTGGGCGCGATCGCCGCGAACGGGCTGAAGAAGACGCTGCTGATGTTCGACTACTTCCACGACGTCAAGGAGAAGGCGGATAAGGGCAACGCGAACGCCAAGGCGGTGCTCGAGTCCTGGGCCGCCGCCGAGTGGTTCACCTCGCGCCCGGAAGTGCCGCAGTCGCTCACGGTCACCGTGTTCAAGGTCTCGGGCGAGACCAACACCGACGACCTCTCGCCCGCCCCGGACGCCTGGAGCCGGCCGGACATCCCGCTGCACGCGCTGGCCATGCTGAAGAACCCGCGCCCGGCCATCGAGCCGGAGAAGCCGGGCGAGCGCGGCCCGATCAAGCAGATCGACGCCCTGAAGGCCAAGGGCCACCTGGTCGCCTACGTCGGCGACGTGGTCGGCACCGGCTCCTCGCGCAAGTCGGCGACCAACTCAGTGCTGTGGTTCACCGGCGAGGACATCCCTTACGTGCCGAACAAGCGCTTCGGCGGCGTCTGCCTGGGCAGCAAGATCGCGCCGATCTTCTACAACACCATGGAGGACGCCGGCGCGCTGCCGATCGAGCTGGACGTCTCGAAGATGGAGATGGGCGACGTCGTCGAGCTGCGCCCCTACGAGGGCAAGGCGCTGAAGAACGGCGAGGTGATCGCCGAGTTCAAGGTCAAGTCGGACGTCATCTTCGACGAGGTGCGCGCCGGCGGCCGCATCCCGCTGATCGTCGGCCGCGGGCTGACCGCCAAGGCGCGCGAGGCCTTCGGCCTGCCGCCCTCCGCGCTGTTCCGCCTGCCGCACAATCCGGCCGATTCCGGCAGGGGCTATTCGCTCGCGCAGAAGATGGTCGGCCGCGCCTGCGGCCTGCCCACCGGCAAGGGCGTGCGCCCCGGCACCTACTGCGAGCCGAAGATGACCACGGTCGGCTCCCAGGACACCACCGGCCCGATGACCCGCGACGAGCTGAAGGACCTGGCCTGCCTGGGCTTCTCGGCCGACATGGTGATGCAGTCCTTCTGCCACACCGCGCCCTACCCGAAGCCGGTGGACGTGAAGACCCATCACGAACTGCCGACCTTCATCTCCACCCGCGGCGGCGTCAGCCTGCGCCCCGGCGACGGCGTGATCCACTCCTGGCTGAACCGCCTGCTGTTGCCGGACACCGTCGGCACCGGCGGCGACTCGCACACGCGCTTCCCGATCGGCATTTCCTTCCCGGCCGGCTCGGGCCTGGTGGCCTTCGCCGCGGCCACCGGCGTCATGCCGCTGGACATGCCCGAGTCGGTGCTGGTGCGCTTCAAGGGCCTGATGCAGCCCGGCGTCACGCTGCGCGACCTGGTGAACGCCATCCCCTACTACGCGATCAAGCAGGGCCTGCTGACCGTGGAGAAGAAGGGCAAGAAGAACATCTTCTCCGGCCGCATCCTGGAGATCGAGGGGCTGCCCGACCTCAAGGTCGAGCAGGCTTTCGAACTGTCCGACGCCTCGGCCGAGCGCTCGGCCGCCGGCTGCACGGTGCGGCTCGCCAAGGAGCCGATCATCGAGTACATGCGCTCGAACATCGTGCTCATGAAGTGGATGATCGCCAACGGCTACCAGGACGCGCGCACGCTCGGCCGGCGGATCAAGGCGATGGAAGCCTGGCTGGCCAAGCCCGAACTGCTCGCCCCGGACGCGGACGCCGAGTATGCCGCCGTGATCGAGATCGACCTCGCCTCGATCAAGGAGCCGATCGTCGCGTGCCCGAACGACCCGGACGACGTGAAGCTGCTCTCCGAAGTGGCCGGCGACAAGATCGACGAGGTGTTCATCGGCTCGTGCATGACCAACATCGGCCACTTCCGCGCCGCCGGCAAGGTGCTCGACGGCAAGACCGACATCCCGACGCGCCTGTGGATCGCCCCGCCGACCAAGATGGACCAGTACGTGCTGACCGAGGAAGGCTACTACGGCATCCTCGGGCGCACCGGCGCGCGCATGGAGATGCCCGGCTGCTCGCTGTGCATGGGCAACCAGGCGCAGATCCGCAAGGGCTCGACCGCGATGTCCACCTCGACCCGCAACTTCCCGAACCGGCTGGGCATCGACACCCGCGTCTATCTCGGTTCGGCGGAACTCGCCGCGGTCTGCGCGCTGATGGGCAAAATCCCGACCGTGGCCGAGTACATGGAGCAGGTGAACGTGGTCAACGCCAAGGCCGGCGACATCTACCGCTACATGAATTTCGACCAGATCGCCGACTTCAAGGACGTGGCGGACACGGTGACGGTGTAAGCGTCACTCTACGCAACCCCGACAACGGCCCGCTCATGCGGGCCGTTTTCTTTCAGGTCCCCCCGGCTGTGGGTGCCGGTAGGGAAAAGCGACGGAAACGGTCCCCTCGCCCCTGGCGGTCGAGGGACAGGGAGAGGGGGGCAGTGCGGTCCTCGCGCCCGCCCCGGCTACCGCATCCGGCGCATCCCGCTTTGACAGCGGGATCTCCGCTCATGTACAGTCAAAATGTACATTCATGAGGCAACCATGAGCGAAGTCAACGTCACCACCTTGCGCCAGCACCTGCCGGAGTATCTCGCCCGTGTGGAACGCG
>DATMWM010000448.1:0-6789 GCA_035562535.1 Rhodocyclaceae bacterium
CCCTCGCGCACCGTCACCACCGCATGGCCGATTTCATCGAGGCGGCGATAAGCAACCTGATGGAGCACCTGCTGGCGGGCGCGGTGCTGGTGATTGCGGTGGTGTTCGGGTTCCTGCTCTCGGTGCGCGCCGGCCTGGTCACCCTGCTGGCGATCCCGCTGTCGCTGCTCGCCACCGTGCTGGCGATGCGGCTTGCCGGCGCCACGATCAACACCATGACCCTGGGCGGCATGGCGATCGCGCTGGGCGCGCTGGTCGACGACGC
Organism: Rhodocyclaceae bacterium; assembly: GCA_035562535.1. Classification (GTDB taxonomy): domain Bacteria; phylum Pseudomonadota; class Gammaproteobacteria; order Burkholderiales; family Rhodocyclaceae; genus DATMWM01. The sequence continues at coordinate 266 of DATMWM010000448.1, forward strand.
GATCATCGTGGTCGAGAACATCGTGCGCAGGCTGCGCGAGAACCGCATGCGCGACGCGGCGCACCGGCTGTCGACCGCACAGGTGGTCTTCGCCGCCAGCCGCGAGATCCAGGGCTCGATCGTCTTCGCCACGCTGGTGATCATCCTGGTCTTCCTGCCGCTGTTCTTCCTCTCGGGCGTGGAGGGGCGGCTGATGGCGCCGCTCGGCTTCGCCTACGTGGTGGCGCTGGCCGCCTCGCTGCTGGTCGCCCTGACCGTGACCCCGGTGCTCTCGCACTGGCTGCTGCCGGCAAGCTCGGCGGTGCGCCGCGCCGAGGAGCCGCGCTTCCTGCGCGCGCTCAAGGCCGGCTACGGCCGCCTGCTGGACGCGACCCTGCAGCGCTGGCGGCCGATCGCCGCGCTCGCCGCCGCCCTGCTGGTATTCGCCCTGGTCGCGCTCGCGCAGGCCGGGCGCTCCTTCCTGCCGGAGTTCAACGAGGGCACCCTGACGGTGAGCGCCGCCACCGCGCCGGGCACCTCGCTGGAGGAGTCGGACCGGCTGGGCCGGCTGGTGGAGCAGATCCTGCTGTCGCAGCCCGAGGTGGTGACCACCGCCCGGCGCACCGGCCGCTCGCCGCTGGATCCGCACGCCCTGGACGTCCACGAGAGCGAGATCGAGGTCAGCCTGGCGATGCGCGACCGGAGCAAGGAGGCGCTGCTCGCCGCGCTGCGCGAGGACCTGGCGCAGGTGCCGGGCATGAGCATCGTCGTCGGCCAGCCGATCTCGCACCGCATCGACCACATGCTCTCGGGCTCGCGGGCGAACATCGCGGTGAAGATCTTCGGCCCGGACCTGTCCGAACTGCGCGGGCTGGCGCAGCAGGTCAAGCGCGCGGCCGAGGCCGTCCCGGGCACGGCCGACGTGGTCGCAGAGCAGCAGAGCGACGTGCCGCTGCTCACGGTGGCCTACCGGCGCGACGCGCTGGCGCGCCACGGCCTGAGCGCGCGCGAACTCTCCGAGGCGATCGAGGCGGCCTACTCCGGACTGACCGTGTCCAAGGTGCTGATCGGCCAGACCAGCGTCGACCTGGTGGTGCGCTACGACCCGGCGGTGCGTTCCAGCATCGAGGCGGTGCGCGCCACGCTGATTACCACGCCCACCGGCGCCCGGGTGCCCTTGTCGGCGCTGGCGGACATCCGCAACGACCGCGGGCCGTTCTTCCTGAACCGCGAGAACGGCCAGCGCAAGATCGTGGTCATGGCGAACACGGCCGGGCGCGACCTCGGCTCCGTGGTCGACGACCTGCGGCGCAGCGTGGCCGAACGGGTCGCGCTGCCGAAGGGCTACCACATCGAGTACGGCGGGCAGTTCGAATCCGCGGGCCAGGCCCGGCGCACCCTGACGATCCTCGGCGGGCTGGTCACCGCCGGCATCTTCGTGCTGCTCTTCGTCGCCTTCGGCAGCGCCCGCGACGCCACCCTGGTAATGCTCAACCTGCCGCTGGCGCTGATCGGCGGGGTGGCCGGCGTGCATCTGGCGGGCGGCACCTTGTCGGTGGCCTCGATCATCGGCTTCATCACGCTGTTCGGCATCGCCACCCGCAACGGGGTGATGCTGGTCGCCCACGTCCAGCACCTGGTCGACGTCGAGGGCGTGCGCGATCCGTTGCTGGCGGTGCGGCGCGGCGCGCAGGAGCGGCTGGTGCCGATCCTGATGACCGCCCTGGCGGCCGGCCTGGCGTTGGTGCCGATCGCGCTGGCCGCGGGCGAACCGGGCACCGAGATCCAGGCGCCGATGGCGGTGGTCATCCTCTGCGGGCTGGTCAGTTCCACGCTGCTGAACATGGTCGTCGTGCCGGCGATGTATCTGCGCTTCGGCGCCAGGGCGAGGCAGTTGCGGCTTGGACCCGAATTCGACCGCAAGAGCCGGAGTGCGGAGGCGGCCGACGCCGGCTAGAGTCCGGGCATGGACGAGCGGACGGCGAGGCAACGCAGATGAAACCTTCGGCGAAGGCCGACCGGCACACGGCCCTGGTGGTCGAACTGTGCAGGCTGATCGAGAATGCCGAGCGCGCGCCCAGCCTCGCCGAACTGTCCGGCCACGCAGGGCTGAGCGCATTCCACCTGCACCGCGTGTTCAAGGCGGTCACCGGGCTGACCCCGAAGGCATACGCCGCGGCGCATCGCGCGCGCCGCGTCCGCGCGGAACTCGACAGCGGCGCCACGGTGACCGAGGCGCTGTACGGCGCCGGCTACGGTTCGGGCGGGCGCTTCTACGAGGAGTCGCCCGCCGTCCTGGGCATGACGCCGACGCGCTACCGCGCAGGCGGCGCGGACATGGAGATCCGCTTCGCGGTAGGCGAGTGCTCGCTCGGCACGATCCTGGTCGCCGCCACGGCCCTCGGCGTGTGCGCGATATCGCTAGGCGACGATGCGCAGCGGCTCGTGCGCGACCTGCAGGACCGATTTCGGAACGCCCGGCTGATCGGCGGCGACGCGGATTTCGAGCGCACCGTGGCGCGGGTGGTCGGGTTCGTCGAGGCTCCCCGGATCGGGCTGGACCTGCCGCTGGACGTGCGCGGCACCGCCTTCCAGCAGCGCGTCTGGCAGGCGCTGCGCGAGATCCCGGCCGGCGCCACGGCGAGCTACGCGGAGATCGCCCGGCGCATCGGCGCGCCGAACGCCGCGCGCGCCGTGGCCGGGGCCTGCGCCGCGAACGCGCTGGCGGTGGCGATACCGTGCCATCGCGTGGTGCGCACCGACGGCGACCCGGCCGGATATCGCTGGGGCATCGACCGCAAGCGCGCGCTGCTCGAACGCGAGGCGCAGGGCTGACCGCGGACGCCGGATCACGACCGGCGGGTCTCGTTCCTCAGGCCGGCAGGTGCCGCTCGATGAACTCGCGCACGAAGTGCTCCGGCCTGGCGCCGTGGAAGCGGTCAGCCACCTCGCCGTCCTTGAACAGCAGGACGGTGGGAAAGCCGCGCGCGGCGTGCCGGCCGGCGATCTTCATGTTGTCGCCCTCGTCCACCTCGACCTTGGCCAGCCGCACGCGGCCGCCGTAGTCCGGCACCACGCGGGCCAGCACCGGGGCCAGGTGGTGGCAGGGGCCGCACCAGTCGGCCCAGAGATCCACCAGCACGAGGTGCCCGCGCGAGGCCTCGACGACGTCCTCCTCGAAATGATGGACGTCGGTGTCGAAGATGCATTGTTCGCAGACCGCGCCGTGGTGCGCGCGGTCGTGGATCTGGTAACTCATGAAGGCGGTGCTCCGTGTCCGGGGAAGATGCGGCGCGGATTGTAAACGCTCGCGCCGGGCAGCTTCCAAAAAGCGGCGCGCCGCTCAGCCCGGCACCGGCGGCTTGAGCGTGGCGTAGAGCGCCTCGGCCGGCGCGATCACCTGTTCGTCCAGCAGCGACAGCAGATGCGCCTCGTCGCGGTAGGGAACAACCGTCCTCACGGACGCGCGGCGCAGGATGTGGTCCGCCACCGGGTACTCGCGCTGCGACGCCTCGATGATCGGCACGACCGGCAGCGAGGGGAAATTCGGCACGATCGCCTGCAGTTCCGCCGGGACGCTCTTCGGGTCCGACAGGTCGGCGATGACGAAGCGCGACACCGAGGCGAAGCGCACGATGGACTCGATCAGGTCGCGGTCGCCCGGCTTGTCGAAATCGAAGAGCAGCGGCACGTACTGGTGCGGCGGGGTGGCGAGCGCGCGCCGGATCGCGTCCAGGATCGCCTTTCGCTTGTCCGTGAAGCGGCCGAGGATCAGCACGCTGCGCTCGGCGATGTCCGAGAGCATCCGGCTCACCCCGGCTCCGTCGATGCGCTGCGCCTGTTCCCTGACCTCGCCGACGGTGCGCTCGCGCTCCGCCCGGTACTTGCTCTGCCGCCTGCGGATCGACCCGCGCTCGGGCCGCGGAAACAGCACCGCCGCATCGGTCGGCATGTAGGCCATGAAGCGGCCCCAGTCGCCGGCGTAGTAGGAACGGTGAGGATCGGTGACGTAGAGCCGCGCATACGTCATGGCCTCGTCCAGCGACAACCCCACCGCCAGCGACTGGTAGAGCTTCTCGGCGAAATTGAGCGCGGCGATGTTGCTCACCAGGCCCTGCACGCCGATCACCGCCGGCACGCCCGCGCGCATGAACGGCCGCACGAAGGGCCAGTAGCCGCTGTTGCAGGCATTGAATACCGCCAGCCGGGTGCCGCCGCGCGCCAGGTGGAAGGCGAGCGTGTCGCTCCAGGCCCAGGGCGCGCGCCCGGGCAGCGACTCCAGCAGCACGGGCGTGGCATCCTGGCTGGCGGCCTGGTCGGCATCCACCACCGCCTCGATCGCCGCGGCGTGCGCCAGTTGGACCATCGCGCCCCTGCCGTTTTCGACCTCGGTGTGCCCGGCGTAGTGGAACAGGTCGCAGCCCTCGGCGAGCGCGCGCATGATCTCGTCGCCCGCGTCGGCGCGGACGAAGTCGAAGCCGAGCAGGCCGCGCAGCGGGCGCATCGCCTTGCTCAGGCTGCGGTGCTCGACGCCCACGCTCCAGGTGTCCGAGCCGTCGTCGAAGAAGGTGCCGACGAACAGCCCGCGCTGCCGGCGTTCGCCCGGCGCGGCCACCGCCACCAGCGAAGCCGGCTCGCGCACCAGGGAGACGCGGCCGTCCATGAGCAGGAAGCCGCTCTGCGCCGCTTCCGCCTCGACGTCCGGCCGGTAGAGGTACTCCCAGGGCAGGTCGATCAGATCGTCGTCCAGACACAACCGCACGCGCAGGCCGAGCGATGCCTGCGGCGCGATCGCCACCAGGCTCTCCGAGAGCCGTTGCCAGACCTCCTCGGGCAGCAGCAGGCGCGCCAGCCGCCGCCCGAGATCGGCGCATTCGGCGAGCGAGGCGTCGATCCGCAGCCGGTAGTCCTCGGCCGAGAACGGACCCAGCCTGACCGCCACCGGCTGGCGCATGCCCCCGACCGGGGTCGCGTGGGCGATCACCTGCATGTAGGGCCCCTCGCGCCAGGCGCGCAGCGCGAAATCGACGAAGCGCATCGGCGGGGCGGCGTCGCGCAGCGCGGCAGCGGGTTCGGTCATCGGCTCGGTCTTTCCAGTCGTTTCGGTACGGGTCGAGGGTCGCCGGGCGCACGAGTCATTGACAGCCTTCAATGACTGTGGCGCAGCGGAGTGCTAAATGTTACCTGCATTTTTTCTGAGGGAGGCGGACCATGCGCAGGTTTCCTATCGCTCCGTGTCTGGCAGTGGCACTGGCCTGCGGCTGGTTCTGCGCACACTCTGCAAACGCCCAACTCCCGGCTTGGGGCGGAATCATCTCGGACACCTGCGCGTGGTGCTGGAGCGGCGCGCTGCGCATGGTCAACACGGACGGCAGCAATACCGTCTTCCTCACCCCGTACGGCGACGTCGACGACAACGACATGCATCCGAGCGTTGCCAGGACGAATGGCCGTATCGCCTTCCAGTCGACCCGCGGCACGCCCGGCGTGTGGAACATCTGGACGGTCAATCGCGACGGCACCGACATGCGCCCGGTGACCCGCGACACCGACGGCACCGTGTGGAACCAGTTCCCGATGATCTCGCCGGACGGCAGCAGGATCGCCTTCGTCGCCAACCCCAAGACGGTGACGATCTGCGACCAGCCCGACCCGACCAACCCCTGGACGGCGAAGCCCTACGACCTATACATCGTCAACAGCGACGGCAGCGGACTGCGCCAGGTGACCCAGACCCAGGTGCTCGAGTGCCAGAGCGGCACTCCCTGGAGCGGAGTCTGGTCGGTGGCCTGGAGTCCGGACGGGACGAGGCTAGCCTTCAAGGGATACCGCCTGGCAAACGTCGGCGGAACCACGGGGTTTCACTCCGTCCTCAGCTTCATCAACGCCGACGGAACCAACGAGACGGTGCTCGCAATCCTCGACTCCCCCGGCGCAGGAACCGAAACCGCTCTGGACTGGTCGCCGGACGGCCGCTATCTGGTCCAGGCGTACGGCAGCAATACCCAGGGCGCGCCCGAGCCGCGATTCCTGATCTTCGACCTGCAGAACAACACGCAGTCGGAGATCACCTCGGCACAGCTCGGCGCCTACTTTCTCCACGGCCTGGGCGCGGTGCGCTTCTCGCCCGACAGCACCAGATTGGTCTACGTCCTGCGACATCCGGACAACCCGGACATCTACGCCCCGGCCTTCATCGACCTGAACGGCGGCAACCAGACGACCATCCGCTCGCCGCAGGGCATCGTCGGCCAGACCGTCTGGTGGGCCTCCGGTCCCGCGATCCCGGCCCCGGCGCGGCTGGAACTCACGCCGAATCCGGTGCTGGCCTCGGTCGGCGGAGCGCCGCCGCTGGTCGTGCCCACGCTGTTGGACGCCGCCGGCAACGTGATCGTGCGCGCGGTCGCCCAGTGGCAGCCAGAGGACGTGAACTGGTTCACCGTCGACTATGTCGGTCGCGTGATCCTCGATCCGCGCTTCGTGCAGGGCACCAGGCGGCTGGACGCGAACAACGGCGGCATCACGGGCACCACCAACGTCACCGT
>DATMWM010000449.1:0-6121 GCA_035562535.1 Rhodocyclaceae bacterium
GCGGGCGGTCGGCCGACTCGTGGCCGTACTTCTCCAGCCCGCGGCATTTCTGCGGCATGTCGAGCACGTCGCGGTGGTAGCAGGCGCCGTGGTGGAAATACTCGGTCCAGGTGATGCGCGAGCCGACCCGGACCGGATCGCCGCGCAGGTCCGCCTCGATGCCCTGCCCGACCTCCACCACCCGGCCGACGATCTCGTGACCGAGGATGCCCGGACAGGGGCTGGGCCTGCGGCCCTGGTAGGAATGGATGTCCGAGCGGCAGATGGTGGACATGCCGACGCGCACCAGCACCTCGCCCGGCCCGGCCGGTCGCAGCGGATAGCGGCGGATGGCGAAGCGCGCGTTCGGGGCCTCGAACACCGCGGCCCGGCCGTAGCCTTCCCGGGCGGTGCTCACGCCGCCGCCCCGGCGAGCGTGCCGTTGATCGCATAGTCGAAGATCTGATGGCTCTTCAGCCCGGCGGCCGCCCGCCGCACGTATTCGGGCGCGAGCGGACGGTTCAGGATGAAGGGCACGCGCGCCTCGGTGAGCGCGCCGTGGCTGCGCAGGCGGTGGCCCGCCAGCCCGGAGAGATCGTGGTCGGCACGTGCGGCGCCGATGCAGGTGCCGCGGTCGCCGATCACCACCACGTCGCCCTCGCGGTCCAGCGGGAGGTCGAACTCGCGGGCGGCGGTCGGGCCGTCGAGCACGCGCTCGATGCCGGGCTGGCGGCGGGCGATGTCGATCACGGCCTGCGGCGAGGCGCCATCCTGGCACCAGACGCGCACGAAGCCGCCGAGCGCGCCGTGATGCGCCACGAAGTAGTCGGTGATCGGGCAGATCACCCGGGTGCGCCCCGGCCCGAGTTCCGCGTCCAGGATGTCCTGCAGCCAGATCACGTTCGGCGAGCCGTCTTCGAGCGACTTGTCGTTCATGCCGTGGTCGGCGGTGAGCGCCACCACCGCGCCCAGCGCGTCCAGGCGGCGGAAGCAGTCGTCGAGCGCCGCGTGGAAGGCGTCTGAGGCCGGCTCGCCCGGCGCGTGCTTGTGCTGGATCCAGTCCGACAGCGAAAGGAAGCTCACCCGCGGCCGGCGCGACTCGATCAGCCTGATGCCGGCTTCGAGCACGAACAGGGACAACTCGGGCGAATACATGTGCGGCACCGGCATGCCGACCAGTCCGGTCACGTTCTCGATGCCGTTCTCGGCCCGCGTGCACCGGTCGGCCTTCTCCGAGGAAAAGCTGATGCTGCCGTTGGCCAGATCCATGCCCTTGCTCAGTTGCCGGCGCAGCTTATCCTTGGCGGTGATCGCCAGCACCTTCTCGCCGGCCCGCGAGAACTCCGCCAGGACGGTGCTCGAGCGCAGCAACTCCGGGCCGGTCATCACAACCGCCTCGCCGCTTGCCCGGTCCAGGTAGTAGTTGCCCGAGATGCCGTGCACCGAGGCCGGCGCGCCGGTGACGATCGACATGTTGTTCGGGCAGGTGAAGCTCGGCACGGTGCCCGCGGCCACGGTGGCGTAGCCCTCGCGCAGGAAGCGCGCGACCGTGGGCATGATTCCGTCGGCGATGCCGCGGTCGAAATAGGACGGATCGCCGCCGTCGATGCAGACGACCACCACGGGGTCGTCCGGCAGGCGGTAGGCGATGCCGTTCAGTTGGATCGAAGACATGCTGGCTGTTCCTCTTCCGGGTGGGATTCCGCCGCGGTGCCGCCGCACCAGGCGCAGATGAAGTCGATCAGAATCTCGATCGAGGTCAGGTATTCGCGCAGCCCGATCGATTCGTTCGGTCGGTGCGCCTCGGCGATGCTGCCCGGCCCGAAGATCAGGCCGGGCATGCCGCCCTGGTTGACCAGGTGGCGCAGGTCGCAGCAGTACGGCGCGCGCAGCGCCCCGGGCGGCAGACCCCGGCAGGCCAGGACGTGCCCGAGCAGCGCGGCGCCCGTGTGAGCGCCGCCGTCGACCACTCCGTCGTCATGGTGCAGGAAGGACAGCCGCGCCGGCCGCACTGCGGGATGCGGCCGCCCGGCCTCGATCCGGACCACGGCCTCGCGCAGCCGGGCCATCACGTCCGCGGGCGTGCCGAGTTCGGCCGCGAAATAGGCCAGGCCGCGCAGGCTGGCCTCGGCGGCGGTCAGGGTCTCGTAGCTTCCGCCCGAGACCTTGCCGAACACCAGGGAAAGCGGCGCCGTGCCCTCGCGCGCCGCCCCGTTGATCTCACGCTCCAGATCGAGCAGGCCGCTCACGAAGGACGGCAGCAGTTCGATCGCGCTGATCCCGACCTGGCGCCCCTCGTCCCAGCGCGCCCCGGGCGGCCGCGGCACGCCGAACACGTCGAGCTGGAAATACACGCCGGCGGGATGCCCGGTGGCGATGCGGTTCTCGGTCGGCTCCAGCACGATGGCCAGGTCGGCGGCGGCGCCCAGACGCACTAGGTCGAGCGTGCCATTGCCGGCGTGCTCCTCGTTGACCACGCTCTGGAAGGTGATGCCTCCCGCCGGCACGAAGCCGGCCTCGGCGAGGTAGCTCATCGCCATCAGGGCCGCGCCGAGCCCGCCCTTCATGTCCGCGCTGCCGCGCCCGTACAGCCGCCCGCCGGCGATCTCGGCGCCGAAGGGATCGGCGTGCCAGTGGTGGCGGGGTTCGACCGTGACCGTGTCGATGTGTCCGTTCAGGATCAGCGAGCGGCCGCCGCCGCTACCGTTCCATCGGCCGGTCAGGTTCGGGCGTCCGCGGTAGTTCAGGACCTCGCCCAGGCCGCTGCGTTCGAGCTGATCCAGGCTGGGCAGATGGTCGTAGGGCAGGACCAGGTCGTGGCGCCAGTGGGTCGGGTACTGCGCGACATGCGGATAACGCGCGAACAGGGCCGCGATGTCGGGCTCGGCCAGCCGATTCGCTGCGCCGGCGCGGCGCAGGTGGTGGGCCAGGTAACCCTGCGCCTCGCCTTCCTCGCCGGTGCGGCTGGGGATGCGCACCAGCGTGCGCAGCATATCGACGCTGCGGGATTCCGAGCGCCGCGCCAGTTCGATCGCGCGGTCGCGGACCGCGCGCGCCAGGGCGACCGCCGTCAGATCGCCCATTGGCGTATGCGCGCGGAAACGAGGTCGATCAGGGTCACCGCGACGATGATGATGAGCAGCACCGCGGCGGTCTCGGCGTAGTCGAAACCGCGGATCACCTCGTGCAGGATCACCCCGATGCCGCCCGCCCCGACCATGCCGACCACCGACGCGGAACGCACGTTCGATTCGAAGCGGTAGAGCGAGTAGGAGATCCACAGCGGCAGCACCTGCGGAATCACGCCATAGACCACCTCGTCCAGGGCGCTCGCGCCGGTGGCGCGCACGCCTTCCACCGGGCGCGGGTCTATCGCCTCCACGGCCTCGGCGAAGAGCTTCGCCAGGATGCCGGTGGTATGGACCCAGAGCGCCAGCACCCCGGCGAACGGTCCCAGGCCTACGGCGACGATGAAAAGCATGGCGAAGACCATCTCGTTGATCGCGCGGCAGGCGTCCATCAGCCGGCGCACAGGCTGGTAGACCCAGAAGGGCACGATGTTCTCCGCCGAGAGCAGCCCGAACGGAATCGCGCAGACCACTGCAAGCGCCGTGCCCCACACCGCGATATGCACGGTGATCAGCATCTCGTGCAGGTAGATCCGCCACTCGCGGAAGTTCGGCGGGAAAAAGTCGGCGGCCAGCGTGGCCATGTTGCCCGAGTCGCGCACCAGGTCCATCGGGCGCATCTCCGCGCCGTTCCAGGACCAGCCCAGCAGCATCAGCGCCGCACCCCAGGCCAGATAGGTACCCAGGCCGGTGCGCGGCGGCGCCAGCGGAACGTCGCGGACTGCGGGCTTGACGGGCATCCTGGTCTCGTTCAGCCGCGCCCGCCCGGACGGAGGAGCCGGTCCGGGCGGGCGCGCTTCGCCTACTGCCCGGCCTTCTGGGCCACGTCGGACTTCATCTGCTTGGCCAGTTCGGCCAGCTTGGCATCGATCTCGGCGAGCTTGGGCTTCTTCTCGGCCTCGGTCATGTTCGCGTCGTTCTCGATCTTGCGGCGATCCTTGAACAGCTCCAGCTGGCGGATCGGCAGCAGTTGCGCGTCGCTCGAATCCCGGAAACCGGCCAGGCGGTACATGTTCTTCAGGATCTCCTTTTCGCGCGCGTCCTTACCGTAGGAGACGACGAACTCCTTGATCTTCTTCTTCGCGTCCTCGGGCAGATCCTTGCGCCAGACCAGCGGATCGCGCGGAATCAGCGGCGAGGTCCACAGCACGCGGATCTGCTCGTACTTCTGCGGATCGGTCTCCCTGATCTTGGTGAGCTGCTCGCTGTTGTTGGTGGCCACGTCGACCTGCCGGTTCAGCACGGCCAGAAGGTTCGCCTCGTGGTTGGAGGCGCGCATCACCTTGAAGTGGGTCTTCGGATCCAGGTTGTTCATCGTGAACACGTAGTAGGTCGGCACCAGGGTGCCGGATGTCGACTGCGGATCGCCGATGCCGAAGGTCAGGCTCTTGCCGTTCTTCAGGACGTCGTCCAGGGTCTTGACCGTGCTGTCCCGGTGGGTGATCAGGTACGAGTAGTAGCCCGGCGTGCCGTCGAGATCGACGAACTGGGCGAACACCTCGCCGTTGGCGCGATCGACCGCGTCGATCGCCGACTTGTTGCCGTACCAGGCGATTTGGACCTTGTTGAAGCGCTGCGCCTCGATCACCCCGGTGTAGTCCGTGGCGTAGAAGCCGGTCACCTTCAAACCGGTGCGCTTGGACATGTCGTCCAGGAAGGGCTCCCACATCTGCTTGAGCGCCCCCGACTTCTCGGTGGCGATGATGCCGAAATTGATCTCCTGGGCCTGGACGTGCGCCGAGAGGGCGAACGTGGCGGCCAGTGCTGCGGCGAGCTGGCGGATCATGCGGATCTCCTGTGTGTGATGGAAGGAATCGCGACGTGCATCTTCATGCGGCTGCCGGCAGGGGCGCCCTGCGGGCGGCGCCCGCAGGCGCCGCCTCTGCCGCAGCGTGCGCTCTCGGGCCCTCGGCGTAGAGGTCCTCGACGTCGGCGCCGTAGAGCTGGCCCAGCAGTTCCGGGGTCAGCGCGGCCGACGGGCCGTCGTAGACCACGCGCCCGAGGTGCAGCGCGACGGTGCGCGGGCAGTACTTGAGCGCCATCTGGACCTGGTGCAGCGAGACGACCACGGTGATCCCCTGATCGCGGTTCATGCGCGCCAGGATCTCCATGACGTTGCGCGCCGACTCCGGGTCCAGGGAGGCGATCGGTTCGTCGGCAAGCACGATGCGAGCGCCCTGCACCAGGGCCCGGGCCAGCGCCGCGCGCTGCTGCTGACCGCCGGACAGGGTGCTTGCACGCTGCCAGGCGAACTGTTCCATGCCCACCGCGGCCAGCGCCTCCAGCGCGGCCTGGCGCTCGGCGACGGTGAAGCGCATGGCCAGGCGGCGCCACAGCGGAATGCGATGCAGCACCCCGGCGAGCACGTTGTTCATCACCGAGAGCCGGCCCACCAGGTTGAACTGCTGGAACACGAAGCCGATCTGGCTGCGGATGCGGCGGATGTCCCGCGCGATGCGTCCCTGCCGCTGCACGGCGCGCCCGAGCACCATCACTTCGCCTGTTCCGCGGTCGGCGGCCAGGAAGCCGGCGACGTGCCGCAGCAGCGTGGACTTGCCCGAACCCGAGGCGCCGATCAGCGCCACCATCTCGCCCTGGTCAACGCGCAGGTTCACGCCGTCGAGCGCCCGGTTACGGTCGAAGCCTTTGCGCAGGTCGCGCACAAGGACGGCGGGATCGGGCGCTTCGGGAGCGGTATGGGCGGGCATCTCGGTCGGGTGTGTTCGGCGCGCGGCGCGGGATGCGCTGAAACCGAACTGCAACAGGTGCGATCCTATAATCCTGTCATTGCAGAAAATTGACAGCCGGCGGCACTGCAGCCGCCATGGTGCGTTGCCGCAGTTGCACCAGGATGACAGCCCGCGCGCGGCGCCGCCCCGGCCCTTCCCCGAAACCCGCCATAAAACCGGACCGACCGTGAACGTTCTCAGCGAAAACCTGCGCCGCGAGGCGATGCGCATCGGCGGCGAGCACGTCCGCCGCGAACGGGTGATCGAGGTGCTCGATCCCTATAC
>DATMWM010000450.1:0-6181 GCA_035562535.1 Rhodocyclaceae bacterium
TTGGTAGGGGCACAAGGATTCGAACCTTGGACCTACGGATTAAGAGTCCGCTGCTCTACCAGCTGAGCTATACCCCCGATATGACTGGACTTTCCGCGCCTGGTGCACCCGGTCGGATCGATGACCGCAGCATCGAATCCGGTGACCTGCCCGGTCTGTGTTCCTGGTAGGCCGTGCTGGATTCGAACCAGCGACCAACGGATTAAAAGTCCGCTGCTCTACCAACTGAGCTAACGGCCCGCGGAAAGCCGCGCATTATAAGCGCGGCGGTTCCGGGCCGTCAAACGCGCCGGCCGCCTCAGATATCCCCGGTCGAGGCCGCCTTGATCATGTCGTTCATGATGTCGATGATCTCCTTCGCCCGCGCCTTGAGCTTCTCGGGCACCGGCTTGCCGGTCTTGCCGGCGTCCAGCCAGGACATGTCCATCATCATCGAGACGACCCAGATCTTCTTGCTCGGCGCGTCCTCGACGATCGCCACGCGGCAGGGCAGGAAGGCGGCGAAATCCAGGCTGACCTCGATGAAGTCGCGCGCGGTGACCGCGTCGCAGAAGCTGAAGATCTCGGTGCGCGGCGAGGGCTTGCCGGTGACCGCCTCGACCTCCTTGGAAAGCGGGCTGTGGCCGACGAACTTGAAGTTGCGCGAGTTGGCGCGCAGCTTGAGCGATTCCACCGCGTCGTCGAAGCTCACGCCGTCCTTCACCGGCACCTTCATGATCTTGACCTTGACCTCCATGCCGCCCGGCGCCTGGGCCGCGCCGCCCGCGGGTTTCGGGTCGGCCGCCCAGGACGGGGCGGCGAGCAGCGCCGCAGCGGCGAGCGCGGCGAGGTGTTTCAGGATCGACGGTCGTTTGGCCATGTTTTCCTCCGATGCGGGTGGCGATGTGGGGGCGGACGGCGCGCCCATCCTGACGGGATGCTTTCGCGGCGCGCGGACGCCGGCATTCTAATTGAATCGCGGGGCGGGCGGCGGCGCACGCCGGGTCAGGCGTAGCGGGTCGGGTCCGGCACGCCGGCGGACTCGAAACCGGCGCGGCGCAGCCGGCAGGCGTCGCACAGCCCGCAGGCCCGGCCGGCTGCGTCGGCCTGGTAGCAGGAGACGGTGAGCGCATAGTCCACGCCCAGTTCCAGGCCGCGGCGAACGATCTGCGCCTTGGTCAGGTCGATCAGCGGCGCGTGCAGGTTCAGGCGCGCGCCCTCGACCGCGGCGCGCGTGGCCAGGTTCGCCATCGCTTCGAAGGCGCGGATGTATTCGGGCCGGCAGTCCGGATAGCCGGAGTAATCCACCGCATTGACGCCGATGTAGATGTCGCACGCGCCGAGCACCTCGGCCCAGGCGAGCGCCAGCGACAGCATGACCGTGTTGCGCGCCGGCACGTAGGTCACCGGGATGCCGGGCTGCAGCCCGGCCGTCGGCACCGCGATCGACGCGTCGGTCAGCGCCGAGCCGCCGAAGCCCGCCAGGTCGATCGCTATGGTTCGATGCCCGATGGCGCCGAGCTGGCTTGCCACTCGGGCGGCGGCGTCCAGTTCGGCGCGGTGGCGCTGGCCGTAGGCGACCGACAGCGCGTGGCAGGCGCAGCCTTCCGCGCGCGCGATCGCCAGCACGGTGGCGGAATCCAGCCCGCCCGAGACGAGCACGACCGCCGGGCGCGGCATCACGGCTGCTGCGGCGGCGGGAAAGGCCCGATGCGCCAGCCCTGCTCGCGCAGGAAATCCAGCGTCGGCTTGACCGCCTGGGCGACGAGCTGCCGGCGCTGCGGATTGCACGCGGCGAGCGCGGTCCAGTCCGGTCCGGGCGGCAGGCCGGCCAGCCGGTAGAGTTCGGCCGGCGGGTAGAAGACATGGGCGGCGTACTGGCGCATGCCGCGGTCGAGCAGCGGCGAGAGCAGCCGCCGGCGCCAGGCCGGCAGGCCGCGCGAGGTCTCCTCGCACATGGCCCGGGCGTGGGCGATGTGGCGCGCCTCGGCGATCGTGTGGAGGGTGGCCACCTGGTGCACCAGCGGGCTCGGCGCTGTGTCGTCCGCGCCCTGTCGCACCATGCGGCTGAGCTTGTCCGGGAATTCCTCGCCGATCACCACCGTGGCCCAGAACAGGGCGCTGCCGGTGGGCAGGCGCCGCGACATCCGGTGCGCGAGCGAAGGGCGCTGGCGCGCGGCTCGCGGAATGCGGATTCCGCTGCGCCCGAACAGCTCCATGAACATCAGGCTGTGGCCGGCCTGCTCGCGGATCTCGTGCAGGAAGCGGCAGCGCAGGGCCGGGTCGCCGGTCACGTCGGCCGCCACCGCCAGCCGCTCGATGAACACCGATTCCAGCCACAGACCGACCTCCGCCCGCCAGGCGAACTCGTGCTGGGACACCCGCCGCCGCAGCGGTGCGGGCAGGCGCTCGAATTCGGCGACGCCGTGCAGGGACAGGGCCTGCGGCGGCAGCCACCACACGCCCAGGTCGAGGCCGTCCCAGTTCAGGCGAACCAGCGGGTCCCGGTAAGGGGCGCTGGATTCGTTCAGCAGACTGGCCAGCGCGGAGGACCTGGACATGCGGAGCCCGGAATGAGTCGGCGAGCCCGGGAATATACCCCTGCGCGGGGATGCGAGAAAGGCCGCCGCTCAGCGGCCGGGGGTGTTGCCCCAGAGGATCTTGTGCAACTGCACCTGCATGCGCACCGGCAGGCGGTCGCGCAGTATCCAGTCGGCGAGCTGCGCCGGGTCCAGACCGCCGGCCACGGGCGAGAGCAACACCGGGCAGATCGACGCCAGGCGCTTGTCTTCCAGCGTGGTGCGGGCCCAGAGGTAATCGGCCTCGTCGGCCAGCACCAGCTTGATCTCGTCGCCCGGGCGCAGCAGCGCGAGGTTGCTCCAGCGGTTCTTGCGTTCCTCGCCGGAGCCGGGCGCCTTGAGGTCCATCACCACCGACACGCGCGGGTCTATGCCCTCGATGTCGAGCGCCCCGGAGGTCTCCAGCGACACGTCGTAGCCGCCGTCACACAAGGCGGCCAGCAAAGGCCGGCAGCCCTTCTGCGCCAGCGGCTCGCCGCCGGTGACGCAGACATGCCGCGGTTGCCGCCGTGCCACGCGCTCCAAAACTGCGTCGATGGTCAGATTCTCGCCGCCGTGGAAGGCGTAGGCGGTGTCGCACCAGCGGCAGCGCAGCGGGCAGCCGGTCAGGCGCACGAAGGTCGTGGGCAGGCCGACCCGGGACGATTCTCCCTGCAGCGAATGGAAGACCTCGGTGACGCGCAGCAGCACGGCGTCGGAACCAGTCACGGGACCATGCGGCAAGGCGCCGCGGTGGCTATTTCTTGGCGGCGGCGGGCGCCCGCTTCAGCCGGTCCTTGGCGATCTGCGCGGCCTGGCTGCCCGGGTACTTGGCCACGATCGCCTCCAGCGTGACTTTGGCATTCTTCGCGTCGCCGAGTTCGGTCTGGCAATTGGACAGCCCGAGCATCGCGTCCGGCGCCTTGGCATCGTTCGGCCAGGTCGTGGCGACCTTGTGGAATGCCTCCACCGCCCGCCGGTAGTCCTTCAACTGGAACAGCGCATTGCCCAGCCAGTAGTGCGCGTTCGCCTGGAAGGCGCCGGCGGGATGGGTCTTGATGAAGTTCTCGAAGGCCTGGGCCGAATCCTTGTACTTGCCGGACTTGAACAGGTTGAGCGCGGCCTCGTATTCCCTGGTCTCCAGGGCCGGGTCGGGCTTCGCCGGTTCCGCCGACTTGTCTGCGGAGTGGCTCTCGGCGGCCTGCTCCTGTTTGCGCAGGCGGTTGTCCAGGTCGACGTAGAAGTCCTTCTGCCGCTTCTGCGCCTGGTCCAGGTCGTGGGTGAGCACCTCGACCTGGCCGCGCAGCCGGGCGACCTCGGCCTTCAGCGCCTCGATCTGGTTCGCCAGTTCGAGCTGCGCCCGCTGCCCGGCTTCGAGTTTCTCCACGCGCGGCGAGAGGTCGCGCTGCAGCTTGTCGATGCGCGCCCGCGCCTCCTCGTCGTCGAACATGCCGGCGCGGGCGGGCGAGGCGGCGATCAGGGCGATCGCCAGGGCGGCGGGAGCAAGCTTCATCGGCTTCATCGGGCGTGAGCGGGCAGGTCGTTCGGGAGGCGCGATGCAATCAATACTCGCCGGAATACAGGATGTCGCCGCGCCGGTTGTCGGCCCAGGCGGCCTCGTCGTGGCCCGGATTCTTCGGCTTTTCCTCGCCCAGGCTGACCGACTCGATCTGGTCCTCCTTCACGCCGAGCACCAGCAGCGAGCGCTTCACCGCGTCCGCGCGCTTCTGCCCGAGCGCGAGGTTGTATTCCCGGCTGCCGCGTTCGTCCGCATTGCCCTGGATCAGGATCTTCATCTTCGCGTTGCCGACCAGGAACTTGGCGTGGGCGTCGACCAGCGGCTTGTACTCGTCCTTGATCACGAAGCTGTCGAAGTCGAAGTACACGCTGCGCTTCGACAAGGGGCTGCGCGGGTCCTTGAGCGCGGCCAGGCCGGAGTCGTCCGGCTTCTGCGGCGTGACCGTGGCTACCGGCGGCTGCTCGATCGGCTTGGCCGCGCCGCCCGGCCCCTTGTCCTCGACGTTGGCATAGGGCTGCTCGCCGGTCTGCGAGGACTTGCAGCCGGCGAGCGTCAATGCGGCGGCCGCGGCCAGGGAAAGCAATAGGGTTCTGCGCATCATCGTCTGTCTCTCCGTTGTCAGTTCTTAAGGAAGGGTCCCCAGGCCGGCTCGCGCACGTCGCCGGCCACCGCCGACAGCCGCTGCTTGACCCGGCCATCGCTGGACACTGCAGCCAGCACGCCGCGCCCGCCGTTCTCGGAGGCGTAGAGGATCATGCGGCCGTTCGGGGCGAAGCTCGGCGACTCGTCCTTGTTCGAGTCGGTCAGGATCTGGGTCTGCTTCGTCGCCAGGTCCATCAGGGTAAGCTGGAAGCGCGCGCCGTTGCGCGAGACGTAGGCGAGCGTCTTGCCGTCGGGGGAAAGCCGCGGGGTGACGTTGTAGCTGCCGTCGAAGGTCACGCGCTGCGCCTCGCCGCCGGTGGACGCGATCCGGTAGATCTGCGGGCTGCCGCCGCGGTCCGAGGTGAAATAGATGAACTTGCCGTCCGGCGAGAAGTAGGGCTCGGTGTCGATGCCCGAGGACTGCGCCAGCCGGTTGATGCCGCTGCCGTCGGCATTGACCATGTAGAGCTGCGAGCCGCCATCCTTGGTCAGCACCACCGCCAGCCGGCGGCCGTCCGGCGCCCAGGCCGGTGCCGAGTTCGAGCCCTTGAAGTTGGCCACCACCTGGCGCTGCCCGGTGGCCAGCGTATGCACGTAGACGATCGGCTTCTTCTTCTCGAACGACACGTAGGCGATGCGCGCCCCGTCGGGCGACCAGGCGGGCGAGATGATCGGCTCGGCCGAGGCCAGCGCGGTCGCCGCGTTCATCCCGTCCGCATCGGCGATCTGCAGCTCGTAGCGGTTGCCGCTCTTGACCACGTAGGCCACCCGCGTGGAGAACACGCCCGGCTCGCCGAGCAGCTTCTCGTAGACGAAATCGGCGATGCGGTGGCCGATGTAGCGCGCCTGCTGCGGCAGGAAGGAATAGTTCACGCCGCCGAGCGAGGCCTGCTTCTGCGTGTCATGGAGCCGGATCCGCACCTCGGAACGGCCGCCCTGGCCGGCGGCGATCGTGCCGACCAGCAGCGCGTCGGCGCCGCGCCCCTTCCAGTCGCCGAAGTTCACCGGCGCGGCCTCGCCCATTGCCCCAGGCGCGTCCACCAGCTTGAACAGGCCGCTGCGCTCCAGATCGGCGCGCACCACCGCGGTCACGCTCTGCGGCAGCGCCGACTCGCCTTCGAACGATGCGATCGCCACCGGAATCCGGTTCGCGCCGGCGCCGGAGATCTCTATGGTGAGCTGGGCGCGCGCGGCAAACGCGGCGAGAAGCAGCAGGCAGAAAGCGAAGGTTCGGGATAGGCGCATCGAGTTCGGATGAAAAAAGCGAAGGCCGATTATACACAGCGCGAATTGCGCGCCCGCCGGCGGCTCACTCCTCGAGCGGCCGGAACTTCAGGCTCAGATCGCGCACGAACACCGAAGGTTCGTCGGGCTTGGGCAACGGGCTGGACTTGTGGATCGCACGCTCGATCGCCGCATCCAGCGCGGCTATGCCGCTGGATTTGCGCAGCTTCACCGACAGCACCGTGCCGTCGGGCAGCAG
>DATMWM010000451.1:0-6519 GCA_035562535.1 Rhodocyclaceae bacterium
CCGGCCGCGGCCGAGCCGAGCGCGGCGCCGAGGATGGCCCGCAGGAAGCCGCCGACGAAGACCGCGCCGACGATGCCCAGCACCAGCACCTCCTGCCAGCCGAAGCCGGAGCCTTCGATCGCCACGGCTTTCGGCGGCGGCAGGTCCTCGCCCTCGATCAGCTTTTCCAGGGCGCCTATCGCTTCGCGCAGGCCGCCGGCGAAATCGCCCTGTTTGAAGGCCGGGGCCATGATCTCGGCGACGATGCGCTTGGCGCGGGCGTCGGGAATCGCCCCTTCGAGCGCCTTGGCCACCTCGATGCGCATGCGCCGGTCCTCCTTCGCCACCAGCACGATCACGCCGTCGCCCACGCCCTTGCGGCCCACCTTCCAGGCCTCGGCCACGCGGATGCCGTAGGCCTCGATCGGCTCGGGCTTCGTGGTCGGCACCAGCAGAACTGCGATCTGGCTGCCCCTGGCCTGCTCGAAGGCCGCCAGCTGCCGCTCCAGCGCCTGGATCTCCTGCGCCTCCAGCGTGCCGGTGAGATCCGTGACCCGCTGCTTGAGCGGCGGCACCGGCACCAGATCCTCGCCGGGCGCCGGCGCGGCCACCGCGGCGAGGATCAGGGCGAGCACCAGCCCGAGCGCTGCGCGCAGGCGCATGGCCGAAATCGCCATCCCGGCCAAGACGGAATCAGGCAGTTCGCTAGCGCCCTGGCGCAGGCGCGCCGGGCTGTGGATAAGTCTGTGGATAGGGCTGTGGAGCGCCCTGCGGGGCGGGCGCCGGGCGCCCGGCCGCCGGCGGCTGGCCGAAATTGATCACCGGCGGGGCCGAGATCGCCTTCTCGTCCTCGACCGCGAAGTTCGCCTTGGGCTTGTAGCCGAAGAGCATGGCGGTGAGATTGTTCGGGAAAACCCGGACGGTGGTGTTGAACTCCTGCACCGCCTTGATGTAACGATTGCGCGCCACGGTGATCCGGTTTTCCGTGCCCTCGACCTGGGCCTGCAGATCGCGGAAGTTGGCGTCGGCCTTGAGGTTGGGATAGCTCTCCGCGACCAGCAGCAAGCGGGACAAGGCGCCGCTCAGGTC
Source organism: Rhodocyclaceae bacterium (assembly GCA_035562535.1). Classification (GTDB taxonomy): domain Bacteria; phylum Pseudomonadota; class Gammaproteobacteria; order Burkholderiales; family Rhodocyclaceae; genus DATMWM01. The sequence goes on from DATMWM010000451.1 coordinate 1,069, forward strand.
GGCCTGCGCCCTCTGGAACTTGGCGAAGGCTTCCGGGTCGTTGATCAGTTCCGGCGTGACCTTCATCCCGGCCACGCTCGCCCTGGCTTGGGTCACCTCGGTGAGCACCTGGCGCTCGTGGGCCGCGTAGCCCTGCACGATCGCCACCAGGTTCGGCACCAGGTCGGCGCGGCGCTTGTACTGGTTGAGCACCTCGGACCAAGCAGCATTCACCTGCTCGTCATTGATCTGGATCTGGTTGTAGCCGCAGCCCGAGAGCAGCAGCACCGCCAGCCCGAGCACCGCCAGCATTCTTGCACGCATCGTAACCTCTCCTTTCGTCATGAACCCGTCAGCCCGCGATGTTCGGGGCGACGAACGCGCGGACTAGCGCTCATCGCACGTCCGGCTCGAAGAACACCCAGCGGGCCGCCGGGTAGCGCTGCTGCACCCGCTCCTCCACCGCATTCACAGCCGCGATCAGCCCGTCGCCGGTAAGCGCGTCCGAGCCGCGCATCTTCGCCTTCACCGCCACCACCGCCATGTCGCCCCAGGCGAGCGTGATCAGGTTGAGCACCTGCTCGACCTCGGGCTGGGCGGCGACGAAGGCGCGGATCTCCTCGCGCAGTTCCGGCGCCACCGACTCGCCGACGATCATGCCCTTGACCTCGACCATGATCGCCACCGCGATCACCATCAGGATCAGGCCCACGCCCATGGTTCCCAGGGCATCGAACAGCACGTTTCCGGTGATCACCGTCAGGGCCACGGCGGCGAAGGCCATCACCAGGCCAGCCAGCGCCGCGATGTCCTCGCCGGCCACCACCATAAGCTCGGACTGGCGGGTCTCACGGAACCAGCGCAGGAACGGCTTGCCGGCGGCCTGCCCGCGGATGATCTTCATCGCCCCCCACAGCGAGAAGGCCTCGAGCACCACGGCCACGCCGAGCACGACCATCGCCACCGCCGCGTGCTGCAGCGGCTGCGGGTGCAGCAGGCGCTCGATGCCCTCGTAGACCGAGAACGCGCCGCCCATGAAGAACAGCAGCAGCGCCACGATCATCGACCAGAAATAGACCACGCGGTGGTGGCCGAGCGGATGCTCCTCGCTCTCCGGACGCTTGGCCTGCCGCATGCCCAGCAGCAGAAGCAACTGGTTGAAGCAGTCGGCGGTGGAGTGGATCGCCTCGGCCAGCATCGAGCCGGAACCGGTCCAGGCGGCGGCGACGAACTTGGCCACGGCGATGCCGAAGTTCGCGCCGAGCGCGTAGAGGATGGCTCTGACCGAGCCGTTCGAGCCGTGCGACATCCGGGTTCTCCTTTGTTCTCTATCCGTTGTGCGGCCCGGCCGGGCCGGATCAGGGCGCGCGGCCGCGCATCGCCGTCCGGGCGAAACACAGGTCCTCCCAGGCCTTGGCCTTGTCCGGCAGGTTGCGCAGCAGGTAGGCCGGGTGATAAGTCACCACCAGCGGAATGCCGCGGTACTCGAACACGCTGCCGCGGGCGGCGCCGATCTTCACCTCCCGGTCGAGCAGCGTCTGCGCCGCCGGCCGGCCCAGGGCCACGATAAGTTGCGGCCGCAGCAGCTCGATCTGGCGCTCCAGGTAGGGAAAACAGGCGGCCATCTCGTCCGCTTCGGGCGTGCGGTTGCCCGGCGGCCGGCACTTGACCGTGTTGGCGATATACACGCCGCGCCCCCGGGCCATGCCGACCGCCGCCAGCATGTTGTCCAGCAGCTTGCCGGCCTGGCCGACGAAGGGCTCGCCGCGCTCGTCCTCTTCCGCCCCTGGGCCCTCGCCCACCATCAGCCAGTCCGGCTGCAGGTCGCCCACGCCGAGCACCGCCTGCTTGCGCCGCTCGCACAGGCGGCAGGCCCGGCAGGCGGCCACCGCCGGGCCGAGTTCCGCCCAGTCCATGTTCGCGATCGCGGCGCGACGGGCGTCCGCCGGTTCCCGCGGCGCGGGCTCCGGCTGCGGCACGGCGGGTGGCGGCTCGGCCCCGTCCGTCGCCGCGGGCGCCCCCGCGGCACGGAGCTTCCACAGCGGCGCCAGGCCGATCTCGCGCAGGATCGCTTCGCGCCGCGCGCTCACAGGTCCTTGCGCAGCACCAGCGCGTCCTCGCGGCCGCGATGCGCCGGGTAGTAGTGGCGGCGCACCCCGATCTGCACGTAGCCGGTCGATCGGTACAGGGCCACCGCCGGCACGTTGGACGGCCGCACCTCGAGGAACATCGCATTCGCCCCACCGCGCCGGGCCAGCCCCTCGACGTGGGCGAGCAGGCGGCGGCCGTGGCCGCGCCCCTGCCAGTCGCGGTGCACGCCGATGTTGAGCAGGTGCGCCTCGTCCAGCACCATCATCACCACGGCATAGCCGAGCAGGACCGGGCCGTAGCGGAACACCCAGGCGCTGTAGCCCGCTGTCAGCGAGTCGCTGAAGTTGCCCACGGTCCAGGGGAACTCGCACACATCCCGCTCGACGCTGGCGATCAGCTCGACGTCCTGCGGCCGCATCGGCTCGCAGGTGATCCGGTCGGCAAGAACCGCGCTCACGCACGCGCCCCGGCAGCCAGGCGCTCGGCGGTGGTCAGCGCGACCTTGTCCCGGACATACGCGGGCGCCGCCGCGGCCGGATCCCGGGCCTCGCCGCGCGCGTGGCCGCGCACCGCCAGGCGTGCGACGTGCACCGCATCCGGGACCGCATCCGGCGAGACCGTATCGAGCAGGCCGCCCAAGCGCTCGCGCAGCACCCCGCCCCAGACGCCGAAGCCTGAGCCGGCCCCGTGCCAGGCGTGCCCGGCCGGCGGCAGCGGCGCCAGCGCCGGCGCGACGGTCACGGGACCGAGCAGGCGCTGCGCCTCGCCGTCCGCGACCCGGTAGGCGGCGCAATAGACCTCGTTCATTCGGGCATCGACGCAGGCGTAGACCGGCCCGTCGCCGGCAGCCAGCGCCAGCGCCGCCAGGCTGTCGACCGGGATCACCGGCAGCCCGGCCGCCAGCGCCAGCCCCTGGGCCACCGAGCAGCCCAGCCGCAGGCCGGTGAATCCGCCGGGACCCGCCCCGAAGGCGATCGCGTCCAGTTGGCGCAGTTGAAGCCCCGCCTCGGCGAGCAGTTCGCCGACGAAGGGCAGGATGATCTCGGAATGGTCGCGGGGCTGCGGCGCCGCCCGGCTCAGGCAGGCACCGTCCGCCCACAGGGCGACCGAACAGCGGTCCGAGGAGGTCTCGCAGGCCAGCAGTTTCATGGCCCGGAATTGTAACGGCGCAGGGGAATTGCGTCGCGGCGCCCCGGCGCCGGGCCGGCGCTCAGATGGCCTTGCCGCCCGGGCGCCAAGCCTCTTCCTTGGTGCGCTGGCCCTGATGGCGGCGCTCGCTCACCATGAAACGGTGCGCCTCGTCCAGGGTGATGTAGCCCTTGCGCCGCAGCCAGAGGCGAAAGAAGCTCACGTTGTAGGGACTCAGGCCGTCGGCGTGGGCGACCGCGTCGACCCAGTCGTTGCTCATCGGGAATGAATGCTTGCTGACGAAATGGGCGATGGCCAGGCTGACCAGCACGAACACGAAGGCCCCGGTGGTCAGGAGCAGGCTGGGACCGCAGGTGTCCTCGACGCAGCCGCGGGCGGCGAGCAGCACCACCACCAGCCAGGTGGCGATCGCCGCGAGGTAGGCGGTTCGGTAGACGTCGCCGTATTCCTTCTTGAATTCCTTGCGGTTGTCCTTGTAGGCGCGTTCGACTTCCTCGAAGCTCATGGCGGCTGTTCCTCCGGCTGGCCCGCGCGCCCGTCCCGACAGTCGGGATCAGCGCACCCGTCGGGCGGCGTACTCCTCCTCGATGTTGTCGCGGAAGAAGCTCCACATCGACGCCGACCCGCTCAACCTGCGGAACGTCTCCTGCGGAACGCCCGAGTACTCGAGCACCGAGCCGTTGTCGAGTTCGACCCGGAGCAGGCGCGCTCCCGCGTCATACCCCAGGGCCCGGAGCTTGCCCGAGCTGACCCGCTTCATCTCCATGAATTCGGCCTTCCGGACGACTGCGAATTGTACCCCGGCGGCTCAGTTGCGTGATCGCCGGCCCGGCGAGTAGAGGTCCCGGCCGGCATCGCGGATGTCGCGGCGCAGTTCGATGCGCTCCTCCGGCGACAGGCGCCGGCGCTGGGCGTTGCCGTCCGGCACGGCGTAGCGCTCGTCGCCGCGCCCGCGGAACTCCGTTCCGCCGGACGGTCCGCGCCGCTCCGGCGCCGCCTGCTCGAAGGACCGCGAACCGCGCCGGAAATCGTCGTCGCCCTTGCGCGCCCAGGCCGGCGCCGCGAGCATCGCCGCCACCAGAATCCCAGCCAGCACGGAAGCCGCTCTCATGTCCTTGCCCTTTCGACCGGACGGCAGTCCCGGCCGATTTGAGTGTGTCGATTCGGTTTTTCGCCGATTCTATCGCGCCCGCCGATGCCATCGCGATCATCCCGCGCATCCCGGCAACGCGCCGGCACGGCACGGGTCGGGGCGCATTGTGCGGCCGGGACGTAAGCCGGGTGTTTCCCGCCCGGGCGAATTTGTAAGCGAATGTTTCCGGGCTGGCCGCCGCCGCGACCCCGGCGGCGGATGCGGTAGGATTGGCCGATGAACGAGACCAAGGACAGGATCCTGGTGGTCGACGACGACCGCCGTCTGCGCGACCTGCTTACCCGCTACCTGGGCGAGCAGGGCTTCTCGGTGAAGGCGGTGGAAAACGCCGAGGCGATGGACCGCGCGCTTGCGCGCGAACTCTACGACCTGATCGTGCTCGACCTGATGATGCCCGGCGAGGACGGCCTGGCCGCCTGCCGGCGCCTGCGCGGCGGCGGCAACGCCATCCCGATCATCATGCTCACCGCCAAGGGCGACGACGTGGACCGGATCGTCGGCCTGGAGATGGGCGCCGACGACTACCTGCCGAAACCCTTCAACCCGCGCGAACTGGTCGCCCGCATCCATGCGGTGCTGCGCCGCCGCCCGCCCGCCGCGCCGCCGGGCGCGCCGAGCAGCGAGGCGGAAACCGCGAGCTTCGGCCGCATCGTGCTGAACCTGGCCACGCGCAGCATGCAGCGCGACGGCCAGGACGTGCCGCTGACCACCGGCGAGTTCGCCCTGCTCAAGACCCTGGTCCAGCATCCGCGCCAGCCGCTGTCGCGCGACAAGCTGATGGAACTGGCGCGCGGGCGGGAGTACGAGGTCTTCGACCGCTCGATAGACGTGCAGATCTCGCGGCTGCGCAAGCTGGTCGAGGAGGATCCCGGACAGCCGCGCTTCATCCAGACGGTCTGGGGCTTCGGCTACGTGTTCGTGCCGGATGGCGCCCCGGCCGCCGAAAGGAAGTGACGCGGCCGAACCGGCGGGGCCGCCCGTGAGGCTCGCCCCGCGCACGCTGCTCTGGCGCACCTTCCTGCTGGTGGCGGTGCTGATGCTGCTCTCGGTGCTCGCCTGGTACTTCATCTATTCGATCT
>DATMWM010000452.1:0-3846 GCA_035562535.1 Rhodocyclaceae bacterium
GTACCGGGCCCAGAAGGCCGACGGAAGGGCCGCGGGAGGCGGCGCGGCGTCATGAGCTGGACCACGCCGGCAGACCTGCGCGTCCAGGTCCAGCGCCTGTGGGATCGGGGCGACTTGTTGCGCGCTGCCGTCTCGAATGCAGTGACCTGGCCGGTGCGCCTGACCCTGAGAGCACCGGGCGCCGCCGATCTGTCCGACCGCTTCGAGGCGGTGCGCGACTGGGTGCGCGGCGTCGCCGACACCGCGCATGTGCGCATCGACTGGCGGGAGTGGAATCATCGGGTTCAGGGCACGCAGCGGCTGCCGGCGGCCATCTGGGTCGACTCCCTGAAGGAGGCCTTGGCCTTAGTCGGAAAGGCGCGGCAGGTCCAACGCTTCGAAGCGCTGTGGCAACGCACGGCCACAGAGCAGCCGTCGCTGCTGGCGTGGCTGTCCCGGCGCCCGCTCCAGGCCCTGGAGCTGACCGATCGGTGGGAGCGCCTCATGGCGGCCGTCGCCTGGCTGCAAGCCCACCCCCGGCCGGGCGTGTACCTGCGCCAGGTGGACGCGCCGGGCGTGGACAGCAAGTTCATCGAGGCCAACCGGGGCGTGCTGACCGAGCTGCTGGACCTGGCCTTGCCGCCCGAGGCAGTCGACATCGGTGCAAGCGGGACCGCGCAGTTCGCCCGTCGTTTCGGCTTCCTGGACAAGCCTGACCGGATCCGGTTCCGGCTGCTCGACCCAATGCTGCCCAGCCTGCCCGGCTGCCAGGGGCTGCCCGATCTGACGCTGGACGCGGCGAGCTTTGCCGCGCTTGCGCTGCCCGTCGAGCGGGTGTTAGTCACCGAAAACGAGACCAACTTTCTCGCCTTTCCACAGGTGGCGCGAGCCCTCGTCGTCTTCGGTGCCGGCTACGGCTGGGAGGCGCTGGCGCGCGCCGCCTGGTTGCACCGGTGCCGCCTGCACTACTGGGGCGACATCGACACCCACGGCTTCGCCATCCTCGACCGGCTGCGTGGCCACTTTCCGCACGCGGCATCGTTCCTCATGGACCGGGATACGCTGCTCGCCCATCGCCTGCACTGGGGCGAGGAACCCGAGCCCGCGCACCACGACTTGTCACGCCTCACAATGGAGGAAGCTGCGGTCTACGACGAACTGCGATTCGATCGACTTCGACCCAGGCTTCGGCTGGAGCAGGAACGTATCGGGTACGGCTGGCTTTGCGATCAGCTCATCGGCATTTTCTCGGAATCGCCCGCATCGGCGCCGCGGTGCGCGTAAGCCGGTGAGCCGTTTTTCCAGTATGTAAGCCATCCGCCCATACCACCGGCAACATCGCACAGGAAACCGGCTACGACTCCGATGGAGCATTGTCCACCGAGGAAGGCAGAGCATGCGCATGGAGCAAGCTTGAGATCACCGCGAAGATCCGAACCGGCGGGAATCCGGCAGCGGGACTGATGCGGCACGCGATCCTGCCCGCCGGCGCCGACCGCGCCGCGCTTCCCCTGCTCGCCGGCCGCGCGCTGCGCGCCTTCGCCGACGGCTACGTGGCGATATTGCTGCCGGCTTACCTGCTGGCGCTGGGCTTCGGCACCTGGGCGGTCGGGCTGATCAGCACCGCGACGCTGCTCGGCTCGGCACTGGCCACGCTGGCGCTCGGCGCATGGGGGCATCGTTTCGGGCAGCGCCGCCTGCTGCTCGCGGCGGGGCTGCTGATGGCGGCCACCGGCTTCGCCTTCGCCGGCCTTTCCGATTTCGCGCCGCTGCTGCTGATCGCCTTCGTCGGCACCCTGAATCCGAGCGCGGGCGACGTCAGCGTCTTCCTGCCGCTCGAGCACGCGCGGCTGGCCGAATCCGCCCGGGACCATGCGCGCACCGCGCTGTTCGCCCGCTACACCCTGCTCGGGTCGCTGTTCGGCGCGTTCGGCGCGCTGGCCGCGGCCGCGCCCGACTGGCTCGCGGCGCATGCCGGCCTGTCCGCGCTGCAGGCGCTGCGCGCGATGTTCGCGCTGTACGGGCTGACCGGTGCCGCGATCTGGCTGCTCTACCGGCGCCTGCCCGAAACGCACGCGGCCGACCGGCCGCGCCCTGCCCCGCTCGGGCCGTCGCGCGGCTTCGTGCTCAGGCTGGCGATCCTGTTCTCGGTGGATGCCTTCGCCGGCGGGCTGGTGGTCAATTCGCTGCTCGCCCTGTGGCTGTTCCAGCGGTTCGACCTGTCGCTCGCCGCCGCCGGCACGTTCTTCTTCTGGGCCGGGCTGCTCACCGCCGCGTCGCAACTCGCGGCGCCCCGAGTCGCCAGACGCATCGGCCTGCTGAACACCATGGTGTTCACGCACATCCCGGCGAACGTCTGCCTGATCCTCGCGGCGCTGGCGCCCGGGCTGGAGGTCGCGCTCGGTCTGCTGCTCGCGCGCGCCCTGCTCTCCCAGATGGACGTGCCGACCCGCAGCGCCTTCGTCATGGCGGTGGTGACCCCGGCCGAGCGCGCCGCCGCGGCGAGCTTCACCGCGGTGCCGCGCAGCCTGGCAGCGGCGGTGAGCCCCACGCTCGGCGGCGCGCTGCTCGCCGCCGGCTGGCTGGCGACACCGCTGATAGCCTGCGGCCTGCTCAAGATCGCCTACGACCTCGCGCTGTGGCGCGCCTTCCGGCGGGTCGAGCCGGCGCATCCCGATTGAGCGGCCGTGATGCCCGCGTCCGTGCGATCATCGCAGCGGGTTGAATCACGACAAGTCGAAGCGGCCCACAGTTCATGCAGAGCGAAATCGACAGCCTGATCGAGCAGATCCGGGCCGACACCCTGGAGACCCGCGCCTGGACGGGCATCGCCGCGCTCGACCCGGAGGTGGTCGAGGCGCTGCGCCGCACGCCGCGCCGCGATTTCGTGCCCGAGGAACAGGCGCGCTACGCCTACGCCAACCGCCCGCTGCCGCTGGGCTTCGGCCAGACGATCTCGCAGCCGTTCATCGTCGCGCTCATGACCCAGATGCTCGCCCCGCGCGCCGATCACCTCGTGCTCGAAGTCGGCACCGGATCCGGCTGGCAGGCCGCGGTGCTGGCGCGGCTGGTGCGGCGGGTGGTGAGCATCGAGATCATCGACGCCCTGGCCGAGGGCGCGGCCGAGCGCCTGCGCCTGCTCGGCGTGAGCAACGTGGAGACGCACCGCGGCGACGGCCGGCAGGGCTGGCCGCAGTGCGCGCCCTACGACGGCATCATCGTGACCGCCTGCGCGGCCGAGGTGCCCCCGGCGCTTGTGGAACAGCTCAGGCCCGGCGGGCGCATGGCCATCCCGGTCGGCCGGCCCTACGGCGATCAGGACCTGTACCTGGTGCGCAAGTCCGCCGACGGTCAGGTGTCCTCGCGCGCGGTCCTGCCGGTGGCGTTCGTGCCGCTGACCGGCGGCGCGGCCTGAGCCGCGCCGCGCGGTCGCGCGCGCCCGAGCTGCAGCGCGACCGCGGCCCAGACGCAGGCGACCGGCGCGGCGACGAGCGCGATCGCGCCGACCGAAAGACCGATCGCCGCCAGCCCGGCATAGATCCAGCCGCTCACCAGGTCGCCGCCGCGGTACACCGCCGCGTCGATGAAGGCCTTGGACTTGTAGCGCTGCTCGCGACCGACCAGCGTGAACAGCACCTCGCGGGCAGGCTTGGCCAGCGCGTGGCGGCTGCTGTCATAGAGCACCCTCACGGCCACCAGCACCGCCAGCAGCGGCCAGGCGCCGAGCGCGACGAACCCGACCGCGGCCACCGCAGGCAGCGCGGCAAGCGTGAGCCCGATGCCGATGCGGCGGACGATGCGGGCGGTCAGCAGCGCCTGGGTCGCGATGGTGACCGCATTCACCGCCAGATCCACGCGCGCCAGGAA
>DATMWM010000453.1:0-2195 GCA_035562535.1 Rhodocyclaceae bacterium
AAGTACTACAAGGACGGCGACCTCAACTGAGCGCCCGCCCCCCCGCGGGGGGCAAGGAAACCTGGGGGCGGCCCGGCGTTTCCTTGAGCGGGAAGCCGGTCGACGAAACCGCCGAGGCCGCGGCCAAAGCGGCGCAAATGCAACAACGCGAAGAAGGAGTGGACGCCATGGCACGAGACGGAAAGAAAGCGCGCAAGCCGGTACAGCCCGGGAAGTCGGACAAGTCCCACGAACCGGAAGCCGAAAGCAAAGAGGCCGGAGCGCTTCCGGACGGGAAGCTCTCGAACAAGGATTACGAAAAGGCGCTCAAGGACCTGCACGTCGAGCTGGTGCGGCTGCAGGAATGGGTCCTCCACAAGGGCCTCAAGGTGTGCGTCGTGTTCGAAGGTCGCGATGGCGCCGGCAAGGGCGGTACGATCAAGGCGATCACCGAGCGGGTCAGCCCGCGCGTGTTCCGCGTCGTGGCGCTGCCCGCACCGACCGAGCGCGAAAAGTCGCAGATGTACCTGCAGCGCTACATTCCGCACTTCCCGGCGGGGGGCGAGGTGGTGATCTTCGACCGCAGCTGGTACAACCGCGCCGGCGTGGAGCGGGTCATGGGCTTCTGCAACGAGGACCAGGTCGAGCGCTTCCTCGTGGGAGCGCCGCTGATCGAGCGGGCGATGGTCGATTCGGGCATCATCCTGATCAAGTACTGGCTGGAGGTCAGCCCAGAGGAGCAGACGCGGCGGCTCGAGGCGCGGATCAACGACGGACGCAAGATCTGGAAGCTCTCGCCCATGGACCTAAAGTCCTACAGCCGCTGGTTCGACTATTCGCGCGCCCGCGATGCCATGTTCCAGGCCACCGACACCTCGTGGGCGCCCTGGTACGTGGTGCGCTCGGACGACAAGAAGCGCGCCCGGCTGAACCTGATCACCCACCTGCTCAAGCAGATTCCCTACGAGAAGACCCCGCGCGAGAAGGTGAAGCTGCCGAAACGGCAGAAGGCGGGGGACTACCGCGAAACGGATTACCCGTTCAAGTTCATTCCCGAGGTTTGCTGATCCGCATCACGGCGCCGCGGCCGGGATGCCCAGCGGGCGCGAGGAGGAAGCCATGACCGACGCCGGCGGATTCAAGCGGGTGGAGACGCTGCGCAACGGGCTCGCCGTGACCATACGGTCGCTGCGCCCCGACGATCGGGAGCGGATCGTCGCGGCCTTCCGGCAGCTCGATCGCGAGTCGGTCTATACGCGGTTGTTCGCCTACCGCAGCGAGCTGTCCGAGATGGAGCTGGACCGTATCGTGAACGTCGACCCGGAGCAGGAGGTGGCGCTGCTGGCCACCATCGGCGCCGGGACCGACGAGCTCGTCATCGGTTCGGGACGCTACGTGGCCTCGAGCCGGGCCGGCGACGAACGCATCGCGGAAGTGGCATTCGTCGTCGAGGAGGACTATCACGGGCTGGGCATCGCCGGCCGCCTGCTGGGTCACCTGGCGGCGATTGCCCGCGAACGCGGCATCGCCGCGCTCGAAGCCGACGTGCTGGCCGACAACAGGGCGATGCTTTCCGTCTTCGAGCGCAGCAGGCTGCCGATGCGGCAGCGGCGCGAGGACGGGATCGTGCACCTGACCCTCGCCCTGAAACCCGACGCTGCCTGACGCTCGCCGCGGCGCTCAGCGTCCCATCCGGCGGTTGTAGGCGCGCGTGAGCCGATCCTGCAGGCCGGGATCCTGGGCGGTCGGGCCGGTCGTGCTGAAGCTCACCCGTACGGACCCATCGGCCTGCGGCGCGACGTTGATCGTCACGTCGAACGGCCCCCTGGTGCCGCGTACGACGCCGCTCGCCCGGTCCTCGAAGCTGATGTTCACGCCTTCGTCGTATGCTGCGCCGCGTGCGGCCTGCCAGGAATTCTCGAAGCTCGCCGGCACGGCGGACGTGCTGACCGCGCCAGGCGGGTAGTACGGATAGGGGTAGCAGCCGTGCAGCGCCAGCGCGGTTGCCAGCACGACGGCCGGCCTGGCGAGACAACGGAAGCGGACAGCGCCTTCGGCGCGGGCGGTACTGCGGGCGGTGTCGGTCGGCATGGCGGGGGTCTCCGGGCATCGGGCAGCGATGCGGCAGTTGGTGCGGCGTCGGCTGGTCAGGGCAGGTGAGGGCAGGGCGGCGCGGTCCGGAAGCCGGCTCACGGTTCGTCGGTCTCCTTCAGCGC
>DATMWM010000454.1:0-9215 GCA_035562535.1 Rhodocyclaceae bacterium
GCATCAAGCTCGCGTTCGAGGCGGGCGCGGTGCGGCTTTCCAGCGTGTTCGACGGCGGCGCCGCCAGGCAGGGCGGCCTGTCCGCGGGCGACCTGCCTGGCCGCGCCGCCGTCGAATACGCTGGAAAGCCGCACTGCGCCCGCCTCGAACGCGGGCTTGATGCCGAGCGTGGGCGCGGGATTCTCCGGCTTCCACGCGACGGCCACGCCGAAGCGGCGCAGCAGCCTGTCCAGCGGCGGGTCCTCGGTGCCCTCGACGCAGCGCGCGAGCAGGCGCGAGGGATCCCAGACTGAGAGTTCGCGGATCAGCGGCGCCATGCCCTGCTCCGCCAGGGCGACGCCGGTCAGGCCGTGGCGCGCCCACAAGGCGCGCATGACCTCGTCGAGCGAGATCCGTCCCGCGCTCCGCGCGCGCAGTTCCAGGTCGAGCGCCAGCGCCACCAGCGCGCCCTTGGCGTAGTAGCTGACGATCGCGTTCGGCGCGTTCTCGTCCTGGCGGTAGTACTTGATCCAGGCGTCGAACGAGGATTCGGCGATGCTCTGGCGCAGGCGCCCCGGCGTGCGCCGCACGTTGGTCATCGTCCTGGCCAGCAGTTCCAGGTAGTCCGCGGCGCCGATCGCCCCGCTGCGCACGAGCGCCAGGTCGTCGTAGTAGGAGGTGAAGCCCTCGAACACCCAGAGCAGCCGGGTGTAGTTCTCGCGCGCGAGGTCGGGCGGGACGAGCGCCGCGGGCCGGATGCGCTTGACGTTCCAGGCGTGGAAGTATTCATGGCTGCACAGGCCGAGGAAGCCGCGGTAGGCCTCGGGCATGCCCTCCATGCCCGGCCACGGCAGGTCGCCTCGCGCGCATTGCAGGGCGGTCGAGTCGCGGTGCTCCAGGCCGCCGTAGCCCTCGCCCACCGCCGTCACCAGGAAGAGGTAGCGATCGAACGGCGCCGGTTCGCCGAACAGCCGGATCTGCCATTCGCAGATGCGCCGCAGGTCGCGGCACAACCGTTCGGTGTCACAGTCGTGCCGGCCGCTGATCGCCACCTCGTGCGGCACGCCGCAGGCCTCGAAGCGGGCGAGAACGAACTCGCCGATCTCGACCGGGTGGTCGATCAGGTCGTCGTAATCGTCCGCCCGATACAGGCCGAAGCCGTGCGGGCGGGCGCAGCCGCGTTCTCCGCGCGCCGGGCGCAGCGTGGTGGCCACCCGCCAGTTCGCGCCGGTGGCCCCGGCGGGCGGGCGGATGTCGACCAGGCAGGGATCGGCCTCGCGCCCGAGCACGGCGAGGAACACGCTCGGGCCGTTGAAGAAGCCGTGGGTCTGGTCGAGATGGGCGGCGCGCACCGAAAGGTCCCAGGCATAGACCTCGTAGGTCACGGTCAGGGCGCGCGCGCCCGGCAGCGGCGCGGCCTGCCAGGTGTGCTTGTCGAGCTTTTCGATGCGCACCGGGCGCCCATCCGCCTGCGCCTTGACCGAAACGAAGTGGCGGGCGAACTCGCGGATCATGTAGCTGCCCGGGATCCAGGCTGGCAGCCGGAAGCGCTGGCCACCCGGGTCCGGATCGCCCACGGTGCAGGCGACCTCGAACAGGTGGGCGTGCGGGTCCTTCGGGACGATCGTGTAGCGGACGGGCCGGTTCTTCATGGCGTGCCGTGTGGCGGGCGTGGAGGGCGACGCGGCATTGTAGCCTTCGGGCGGCGCGTTCCCCCGCTTGCCCCGATAGCTGTATTTCCGTACAGTACATCATGGCCTGCGGCTACGCCGAGCTCCACTGCCTGAGCAATTTCAGCTTCCTTCGCGGCGCCTCCCATCCCGAGGAGCTGGTGGAGCGCGCGGCCGCGCTCGGCTACGCGGCCCTGGCGCTCACCGACGAGTGCTCGCTGGCGGGCGTGGTGCGCGCGCATCTCGCCGCCAGGCAGACCAGGCTCAAGCTGATCGTCGGAGCCGAGATCCGGCTGGCCGACGGGCCGCGGCTGGTGCTGCTCGCCGCCGACCACAACGGCTACGGCAATCTCGCCGCCCTGATCACCCGCGGCCGGCGCTCGGCGGCGAAGGGCAGCTACCGGCTCGCCACGGCCGACCTGGAAGAAGGTCTGGAGGGCTGCCTGGCCCTGCTGCTGCCGATGCCGGGCCGGAGCGAGGCGGCGGACTCCCTGGGCGCCCAGGCCGAATGGCTGAAGGCGCGCTTTCCCGGCCGCTGCTGGCTGGCCGTGGAACTGCACAAGGGGCCGGACGACCGGAACCGGCTGGCGCGTGCGCTGGAATTCGCAGCCTGCGCCGGGCTACCGGCGGTGGCCGCTGGCGGCATCCACATGCACGTGCGCGGCCGCCGCCGGCTGCAGGACGTGCTGACCTGTATCCGCCTGGGCGTCACCGTGGAGGGTGCCGGCGGGGCGCTCGCGCCGAACGGCGAGCGCAGCCTGCGTCCCCGCGCGGCGCTGGAGCGGATCTATCCGGCGCAACTTCTGGCCGAGACCCTGGAGATCGCCGCACGCTGCCGCTTCTCGCTGGACGCGCTGCGCTACGAGTACCCGGACGAGCTGGTCCCGGCCGGCCAGACGCCCGCCACCTGGCTGCGCCGGCTGGTGGAGGATGGGCTGGGCACGCGCTTCGGCGTAGCGGTGCCGGCCCCGGTGCGCGGCCAGGTCGAGCACGAGCTCGCGCTCATCGCCGAGTTGGCCTACGAACCCTACTTCCTTACGGTGCACGACCTGGTGCGCTTCGCCCGCGGCCGCGGCATCCTCTGCCAGGGCCGCGGCTCGGCCGCCAACTCGGCGGTGTGCTACGCGCTCGGCATCACCGAGGTGGACCCGGCGCGCATGTCCATGCTGTTCGAGCGCTTCGTCTCCCGGGAACGCAACGAGCCGCCGGACATCGACGTGGACTTCGAGCACGAGCGGCGCGAGGAGGTGATCCAGTACCTCTACGCCAGATACGGCCGCGAGCGGGCGGCGCTCACCGCCAGCGTGATCGCCTACCGTCCGAAATCCGCGCTGAAGGACGTGGGCAAGGCGCTCGGCTTCGACGCCGACCGGCTGAACGAGTTGACCCGCAACCTGGCCTGGTGGGACCGCGGCGAGGGGCTGCCGCAGCGGCTGCGCGAGGCCGGCTTCGATCCCGCACAGCCGCGGGTGGCTCGGCTGATCGAACTGGCCGGCGAGCTGATCGGCTTTCCGCGCCACCTGTCGCAGCACACCGGCGGCTTCGTCATCTCCCGCGGTCCGCTGTGCCGGCTGGTGCCGATCGAGAACGCGGCGATGGCCGAGCGCACCGTGATCCAGTGGGACAAGGACGACCTGGACGCGCTCGGCCTGCTCAAGGTAGACGTGCTGGCCCTGGGCATGCTGACCGCCGTGCGCAAGGCGCTGGAGCTCGCCAGCGGCTGGGCGGCCCGGCGCTCGCCAACGGCAAAACCGATGACCATGGCCGACATCCCGGCGGAGGATCCGGCGGTCTACGACATGCTCTGCCGGGCCGATTCTGTCGGCGTGTTCCAGGTGGAATCCCGCGCCCAGATGGCCATGCTGCCGCGCATGCGGCCGCGGCGCTTCTACGACCTGGTGATCGAGGTGGCGATCGTGCGCCCCGGGCCGATCCAGGGCGGCATGGTGCATCCCTACCTGCGCCGCCGCCAGGGCCTGGAGCCGGTGAGCTACCCCTCCGAGGCGGTAAGAAAGGTGCTGGAGCGCACCCTGGGCGTGCCGATCTTCCAGGAGCAGGTGATGCAGCTCGCGGTGGTGGCGGCCGGCTTCACCCCGGGCGAGGCGGACCGGCTGCGCCGGCTGATGGCCACCTGGCGCAAGAAGGGCGGCATCGAGGCGCTGGAGCGCCGGCTGGTCGAGGGCATGCTGGAACGCGGCTACGCCGAGGAATTCGCCCAGCGCATCTACCAGCAGATCCTGGGCTTCGGCGAATACGGCTTTCCGGAATCCCACGCCGCCAGCTTCGCCCTGCTGGTCTATGTCTCGGCCTGGCTCAAGCGTCACCACCCGGCGGCCTTCCTCTGCGCCCTGCTCAACGCCCAGCCGATGGGCTTCTACGCGCCCTCGCAGCTTATCCAGGACGCCCGCCACCACGGCGTGGAGGTGCGCCCGGCCGAGGTGACCGCGAGCGGCTGGGACTGCGCGCTGGAAGCTGCCGGCGCGCCGGCCCGGGGCTCGCCATCGCCCGACCCGGCCGCCAGGCTCGGCCTGCGGATGGTCAAGGGCCTGTCCGAAGACGCGGCGCTACGCATCGCCGCCGCGCGCGCCGAGGCGGCCTTCGCGAGCGTCGACGACCTGGCCGAGCGCGCCGGACTGGATGCGCGCGAGCTCGGCCTGCTCGCCGCCGCCGGGGCGCTGGCAGGCTTGGCCGGCCATCGCCGCCGGGCCCGCTGGCAGGCCGCCGGGGCGCGACCCCTGCCGCGGCTGCTGCGCGGGGCGCGCATCGACGAGCCCGCCCCGATGCTCGCCGCCCCAGGCGAAGGCGAGGACCTGGTGGCCGACTACCGGGCGCTGGGCTTCTCGCTCGGCCGCCATCCGCTGGCGCTGCTGCGCCGCCAGCTCGCCGGCCTGCGCTTCGTCACCGCCGCCGAGCTGAACGGCTATCCGGACCGCAAGCTCGGCCGCACCGCCGGCGTGGTCACCTGCCGCCAGCGCCCGGGCACCGCCAGCGGCGTGGTGTTCCTCACCCTGGAGGACGAGACCGGCAGCACCAACGTCATCGTGCATGGCGACCTGGTGGAGCGGCAGCGCCGCGAGCTGCTCGGCGCAAGGCTGATGGGCGTGTTCGGCCAGGTCCAGCGCGAGGGCCTGGTCGTGCACCTGGTCGCCATGCGGCTGGTGGATCACTCCGCCCTGCTCGGCCGCCTGGCGACCCGCAGCCGGGATTTCCATTGAACCGGCGAACCGCACAGCCCCCGGGGGAGCCGGAAACCGGCCTTTTCCAAGCGTTCCGGGACGCCCGCTTGCGCTACCATTCGGTTCCTGCGTGCCACACCCGAGGACGAGCCGATGCTCACCGACCCGACGCGAATCCGCCTTTCCAGGGCTATCCTGGCGCTGGCCGCCCTGATCCTGCTCGGCGGCTGCGCATCCACCAGCCATTACGCGTCCGCCTGGCGCAATCCGGAATACCGCGGTGCGCCGCTGAAGAAGGTCGTCGTCTTCGCCACAACCAAGGACCCGGCCATCCGCCGCCTGGCCGAGGACCGGGCGGTCGACAGCCTGCCGGCCGGCACCGTCGGCGTGCAAAGTTACAAACTGTTCGACAAGCCCGAGCCGGACGAGGAGAAGCTGCGCGCCCGGCTCACCAAGGAAGGTTTCGACGCCGCGCTGATCGCCCGCATGATCACCGTGGATCCGAGCCAGCCGTACGTCGCGCCGCAGACGCAGATCCAGCAGCCCTATCCCTGGTATGCGTACGAGCCCTACTACCGCTCTTTCTACAGCTACTATGCGCAGGCCCGTACGCACATGGTGCCCGGCTACGTGACCGAAACCAGCCGTTCCGCCGTCGAGACCATTCTCTACCGGCTGCCGCAGGGCGATGCGCTGTGGTCCGGCGTGAGCGAGACGGTCAGCCCGAATTCCACGGTGATCATGGTCAACGAACTCTCGCGGATCGTCGCCACCAGCCTCGTGAAGGAAGGCCTGGTCGGCGAGGCCGCGTCCAGGCAGACCCCGGCGGCCAAGCCCGCGAGCTCAGGCCAGCCGGCGACCTGAGCTCGCACCCGCTTCAACCCTTGATGCAGACCAGGGGTTCGAGTCGCGCCACCGTGCGCGCCAGCCCTGCGGCATCCGCCGAGTCCACCACCTCGCTCACGTCCTTGTAAGCCTCCGGGGCCTCCTCCGCCACGCCACGCAGCGACGGGCTGCGGATCAGGATGCCGCGCGCGGCGAGGTCGTCGACCACCGCCCGGCCGCGCCAGCGCTTCAGCGCCTCGTTGCGGCTCATCGCCCGGCCGGCGCCGTGACAGGCCGAGCCGAAGGCGCGCTCCATGCCGCTGGCCAGGCCGGCGAGGATGTAGGAGCCGGTCCCCATGCTGCCGCCGATCAGCACCGGCTGGCCAGTGTCCCTGAACGCCGGCGGCAGTTCGGCGTGGCCCGGCCCGAAGGCGCGGGTGGCGCCCTTGCGATGCACGAACAGGCGCCGGCTGCGGCCCTCGACCTGGTGGGTCTCCTCCTTGCAGGTGTTGTGCGAGACGTCGTAGAGCAGCGGCAGCCGCGCCCCCGGGAGGACCTCGCGGAAAGCCTCGCGCGTCAGGTGGGTGAGGATCTGCCGGTTGGCCAGCGCGCAGTTGATCGCCGCCCGCATCGCGCCGAGGTAGCGCCGGCCGACGTCGGACTTCAGCGGCGCGCAGGCCAGTTCCCGGTCCGGCAGGTCGATGCCGGCCTGGCGCGCGCCGATCGCCATTTCGCGCAGGAACTCGGTGCCGATCTGGTGGCCCAGGCCGCGCGAGCCGCAATGGATGCTGACCACCACGTCGCCCTCGCGCAGGCCCCAGGCGGCGGCGATCGGCTCGTCCAGGATGCGCGCCACGTGCTGGACCTCGAGGTAGTGGTTGCCCGAGCCGAGCGTGCCCATCTCGTCGCGCTGGCGCTTCTTGGCCCGGTCCGAAACCGCGCTCGCGTCGGCCCCGGCCATGCGGCCGTACTCCTCGATCCGCTCCAGATCCGCCGCCTCGCCGTAGCCGCGCTTGAGCGCCCAGCGCGCCCCGCCGTGCAGCATCGCGTCCATCTCGCCCGCGTCCAGGCGCAGTTCCCCGGTGCTGCCGACCCCGGCGGGAATCCGCGCGTAGAGCAGATCGGCCAGGCGCTGCTTGAGCGGCTCGATGTCGCGGCGCGTCAGCCCGGTATGGAGCGTGCGCACGCCGCAGGAGATGTCGAAGCCCACGCCGCCGGCCGAGATCACGCCGCCCTGCTCCGGATCGAAGGCCGCCACGCCGCCGATCGGGAAGCCGTAGCCCCAGTGCGCGTCGGGCATGGCGTAGGCGGCCTGGACGATGCCGGGCAGCGTGGCCACGTTGGTCACCTGCTCCCTGACTTTCTCGTCCATCGCCAGCATCAGCGCGCGCGAGGCGTAGATCACCGCCGGCACGCGCATGCGTCCGGACGGCGCCATGCGCCAGGCATGGTCCGACTGCCGTTCCCACCGCGACAGGTCCATGGTCCCTCCGTCTCAGACATCCACCACGCACTGGGCGACCCAGCTGCCGTCCGGCTCGCGCGCCACGCGCAGGGCGGTGAAGGTCGCGCCCTTGACTTCCACAGCCGGGCGATGCCGGGCCGTATCCACCGCTTCGCCCCAGGCGGTGGCTTGGAGCCGTCCGTCCTCGACCGCCACCTCGAAGCGGCCGAACAGCATGCGCCGGGTGGCCATCTCGAAGACCAGCGCATTCAGCCAGTCGGCCAGCAGGAACTCCGCGTCCGGCGCCTCGCAGGCGATGGCCACCGGCGTCA
This sequence comes from Rhodocyclaceae bacterium, assembly GCA_035562535.1. Lineage (GTDB taxonomy): Bacteria > Pseudomonadota > Gammaproteobacteria > Burkholderiales > Rhodocyclaceae > DATMWM01. Next base: position 7,427 of record DATMWM010000454.1, read on the forward strand.
CCCCGGCCACCGCGGCCGGGTCGGCGACCGCCGCGGTCATCGCCAGGGCCGCCTGCTCGAATGCGCCTGCCAAGGTCGGCGCTACGCCGCGCACGCCCACGTCGGCCTCGTGGCGGAAGTGCTCCCAATGCGGTTCCATCGCCGGCTATGCTAGCCGCGGCGGCGGCTTGCGTCTTGACCGATCGCAAGTACGGCCGCGCCATCCATGGAGGAAGCAACGATGGGACGGATCGAGGCGCTGCAGGCTGACATCACCACGCTCGACGTCGATGCCGTCGTCAACGCGGCGAACCCGACGCTGCTCGGCGGCGGCGGCGTGGACGGCGCCATACACCGCGCCGCCGGTGCGCAACTGCGGGCGTACTGCGCCAGGCTCGGCGGCTGCCCGGCCGGCGAGGCGCGTGTCACGCCGGGCTTCGGGCTGCGCGCGCGACATGTCATCCACACGGTGGGACCGGTCTGGCGCGGCGGCGCGTCCGGCGAGCCGGCGCTGCTGGCGGCCTGCTACCGCAACAGCTTCGCCCTGGCCGCTGAATACGGGCTGAGCAGCATCGCCTTTCCGGCGATAAGCTGCGGCGCCTACGGCTATCCGCCGGACCTGGCGGCCGGGGTGGCGGTGCGCGAGTGCCGGCGCGCGCTGGCTGAATGGCCGCAATTCGAGCGCGTGCTCCTGGTGGCTTTCGACGAGGCGATGCGGGTCCGCTACGAGCGGCTTCTCCGCGAGGTCGCGTAGTCGCGGCCGCAGGTCAGGGCTTCGGCTTGCCGGCGGACTTGGCGATTTCCTTGCGCCCGCCGTTCTCCTGCTCGACCGCCTGGCTCCAGGCATCTTTGCGCACGGCGCTGCGCGGGTACAGCTTGTCGTGCAGCATGCTCAGCGAGAAGATCTCCATGGCGATCTCGGGCGGGAAACCCTCGCGGCGGCGGTCGTCGGCCACCATGAGTTCGCCGAAATAGCGGTCGATCTCCGGCTTGCCCCAAAGCGATACGAGACGCTCGACGATATGGGGAAAGCGTGCGGCAAGCTGGTGCGGAAACTTTTCCGCATGTTCGCCCAGCAGGGAAAGCAGTTTCTGGTCGCGCTCGTCCATCGGAACACCTCGGCTTGACCGGCAATTCGGTCCCTCATTCTAACCGCATGGTGCCGGCAGCCACATTGCGCTCCGAGGGAAAAAAAAGCACCGGCGGCAGGAACCGCGGGTGCCTGGAGTGGAGCTAGCTGCGGGCCAGAGGATACCGCCGTCAGGCTTTCCAATCCCTGACAGGATTCGCGCGCCCCCGGCCGGTCCGGCTGCTGCCGCCGCCGCTATACTTGCGCTTTTTCGCCCGGAGGGAGCCCGATGAAGATCGAAACGCTGGCGGTGCACGGCGGTTACAGCCCGGAACCCACGACCAAGGCGGTGGCCGTGCCGATCTACCAGACGACCTCCTACGCCTTCGACAGCACGCAGCACGGCGCCGACCTGTTCGACCTGAAGGTAGCCGGGAACATCTACACCCGCATCATGAACCCGACCACCGACGTGCTGGAAAAGCGCCTGGCGGCGCTCGAAGGCGGCGTGGGGGCCCTGGCGCTCGCCTCGGGCATGGCGGCGATCACCTACGCGATCATGACCATCGCCGAGTCCGGCGACAACATCGTCACCACCAGCGCCCTCTACGGCGGCACCTACAACCTGTTCGCCCACACCCTGCCCCAGTACGGCATCGAGGTGCGCTTCGCCGAATACCACGACATCGCCGGCATGGAGAAGCTGATCGACGCGCGCACCAAGGCGGTGTTCTGCGAGTC
>DATMWM010000455.1:0-2288 GCA_035562535.1 Rhodocyclaceae bacterium
GACAGCTACTGCTTCAATCCGCACAAGTGGATGTTCACCAACTTCGACTGCGACTGCTTCTATGTCGCCGACCGGTCGGCGCTGATCCGGGCGCTGAGCGTCATGCCCGAGTACCTGCGCAACCAGGCGAGCGAGTCCGGCACGGTGTTCGACTACCGCGACTGGCAGGTGCCGCTGGGCCGGCGGTTCCGCGCGCTCAAGCTCTGGTTCGTAATCCGGCACTACGGCGTGGAGGGCCTGCGCCACCACGTCCGCAGGCACGTCGAACTGGCGCAGCGCTTCGCGCGCTGGGTGAAGGACGATAGCCGCTTCGAGCTCGCGGCCCCGGTTCCGCTGAATCTGGTGTGCTTCCGCCACGCCGGCGGCCGCCTCTACCTGACCCACACGAAGCTGAACGGGCGCTACACGCTGCGCATGTGCATCGGCCAGACGCACACCGAGGAACGCCACGTGGCGGCGGCCTGGGAACGGATCCGCGCCGCGGCTGCCGAGATCGAAGCGGCCTGAGCCGGGGCTCCCCCGCGCTGCTTCCTGTCAGTTGTCCGCGACGATGCGGTCGCGGCCGCCGCGCCTGGCCGTGTAGACCCGCCGGTCGGCGATGCGGACGAGTTCGCGCCAGCCGGCCGCGCCGTCCTGGATCCGCTCGGCGATGCCGAAGGATGCGGTGATCCGCTGTCCGTCGGGCCGTGTGCCGAACCCGCCCTGGCGCACGCGCTCGAGCGCGGCGACCGCCTGCTCGGCCTGGGTGTTCGGCATGATCAGGATGAACTCCTCGCCGTCCCAGCGTGCCAGCACGTCGGTCGTGCGCAGCCGGCCGCGCAGGCGGCGTATGGTTTCCGCGAGTATCCGGTCGGCGGATTCCTGGCCATAGTGTTCGTGGATGCGTCCGATCCGGTCGACGTCGATGAAGGCCAGCGCCACCGGCGCGTCGCGGCGCAGGGCCAGGGCGAACTGCAGTTCCAGCAGTTCCTCGCCGGCACGCCGGGAGAACGCGTCGGTCAGGCCGTCGCGGATCTCGTCGCGCGTCAGGGCGATCAGGAAGGCGAGCTGGCTCAGCCCCGCCAGCACGGCCACCAGCGCGATCACCGCGAGCAGCCAGAACTGGACCGCGACCTGTACCGGGTCGACCGCCGGCTGGGCCAGGGTCGCCACGGCCTGCACCGCGAAAATGCCGAGCACGTAGAACGCGCTTTCCGTGACCGTCAGCGGAAAGACCGCCAAGCCGGCCACCAGCACGAACGGGATGAAGCCGAAGCTGGCGATGACGGATTCGGCGGGCCCGACCAGGTTGTAGCGATCGAGGAAGAAGTAGCTGAAGATGTAGAAGACGATCGGGATCGCCACGAGCACGGCGAGCAGCCGGTGGCCCTCGACCGGCCGCTCGGGGCGATTGCAGGCGATCACCACGGCCGCGAAGCCCAGCGTCGCGAACAGGCGACCGACGCCGATTCCCCACCACGCCGGCCAGGGCAGCGTGAGCATGTCCACCACGATCCACATCGGCGTGATCACCGCCAGCAGGGTGGCGATCAGCACGACGCGGGAGCCGATGGCCGCGGCGCGCCGGCGCGCCACCATGGACGGATGCGGTCCGGACGAGACCAGCCACCGGAGTTCCTGACCGGACAGTTCGGCGAACAACTGCGACCAGCTGCGTATCCAGAAGCTCGACATCGTCGGGGTGCGGGCGCAGGCGCGGGCAGCGTCGTCGCTGCGGGCGGGCCGGACCGGCGGGAATTGTATCGGGTACGAAGGTTGCTCTCCGGCCAGCACCCCCTCAGTGATCTTGTTCACGATTAGGCGGGGCGCTCTAATGCACGGGGGAATTTCGCACACGCGCAGGGTGGCGGAGCCTCATGCGGCAAGTCCCCAGGCGCAATAGAGCGGGTCCGAGCGGCGGGTGAGCCCCGCGTACTTGTCGTCCGCCGGTCGCGGCAGGCCGCGCAGCGATTCGGTCCCCAGGCCGGCGAAGCCGCCGGCCCGGTGCAGCCAGTCGAGCACCAGCCCGAGCCGCTCGTAAGGATGAAGCTCGGTCCAGATGCGGATCACCTTCGGCGGGAACCAGCGCTCGGAGAAGCTCAGCACGAACGGGGCGCCGGCGCGCAGGACGCGGCGAACCTCCCGGAAGACCTCGACCGGACGGATCAGATACTCGACCGACACGGTGCACAGCGCCGCGTCGAACCGGCCGTCCGCGAACGGCAGCGCCGGATTCCGGTTGAGATCATGCACGATGCGCTCGGCGAGCCGGGGGTTGCGCAGCAGCTCCGCCTCGTTCATGCCGAGCC
>DATMWM010000456.1:0-3628 GCA_035562535.1 Rhodocyclaceae bacterium
GAGGCGCTGCCGCCGATCCCGCGCAAGGACCGCCCGCCCCAGCCGGTGCCGCTGTGGCTGTACCCGACCCAGCAGGCGCTCGATCTGGCGCAGCGCCACGCCGCCGAGGAGGCCCTGTCGGAACCGGGCGCCTCCCGACCGGAGGAGTCGAGCGGCAAGCGCCACCGCGGCCGGCGCGCCGACGCGCCGCAGGAGAAGAACGGCCTGCTCATGGTGTTCCGCGCCGAGAGCCTGTTCTCCTGGGCGGAGTTCATCCGGGTGAACCGGCCGACCGACGACGACCCGGACCCGGGCGCCGCCGGCCGCGCCGACGAGATGGACGAGATCACCGTGACCCGCGACGGGCAGGCCGCCGCGTCGCGGGTGCGCTTCGACCTGGACCTGCCCTCGGCGGCCCAGGACGACCTGCCGCTGGGCGAGGGCATCCTGGTGCCCGAGTGGGACTACCGCAAGCGGCTGCTGCGGCCGGACTACTGCCGGGTGCAGCCGCTGGTGGCGCGCGACGCGCCCGAGTGCGCCCTGCCCGCCCGCCTGCGCAAGCCGGCGCAGCGGCTGCGCTGGCAGTTCTCGGCGCTGGCGCCGGTGCGCCGCTGGCTGAAGAGCCAGCCGGAGGGCTCCGAGCTGGACCTGGACGCCTGCGTGCGCGCCTTCGCCGACCGGGCCGCCGGCAGCCACGGCCGCGAGGCCGGCACCTACCTCGCCCAGCTACCCTGCGCGCGCGACCTGGCCTGCCTGGTGCTCGCCGATCTTTCGCTGTCGACCGACGCCTGGGTCTCGGACCATGCGCGCGTGATCGACGTGGTGAAGGACAGCCTGAGCCTGTTCGCCGAGGCGCTCACCGCCACAGGCGATGCCTTCGGGCTGTACGGCTTCTCCTCGCTCAAGCGGTCGAACGTGCGCATGCACCAGGTCAAGAGCTTCGCCGAGCGCTACGACGCCACCGTGCGCGGGCGGATCGCGGCGCTGCGGCCGGGCTACTACACCCGGCTGGGCGCGGCGATCCGCCACGCCGCCGACCTGCTCGACGCCCAGCCGGCCCAGGTGCGGCTGCTGCTCATCCTGACCGACGGCAAGCCGAACGACATCGACCACTACGAGGGCCGCTACGGCATCGAGGACACGCGTGCCGCGGTGATCGAGGCCAGGCAGCGCGGCCTGCGCCCGTTCTGCGTCACCATCGACCGCGAAGGCGAGGCCTATCTGCCGCACCTCTTCGGCCCGGCCGGCTTCACCATCATCCGCAAGCCGGACGAACTGCCGCGCCAGTTGCCTCTGCTCTACGCGCAGCTCACCCACCGCTGAGGCCGGCTGCGCGCGGTATCCCCCTCAAGCGGGCGGCATTGCGCGGCGAGAGCTTGGCCGAGACCGGCTGCGTGCGGTACCCCCCTCTCCCTCGATGTGAGGGGGCCGGGGTGAGGGTGAGCGGCGCCGCCCCTCTCCCCCCTGCCCCTCTCCCGCGAGGGGAGAGGGGAGCGGTTGTGACCGGGTTACCCCGAACGCACGCCGAACCCGTGACCTCCGTTGTTTAGGCGCCGCGGTTTCTGCGATCATTCGGCGACGACGAGGCGGAGCGCGCGGCGATGAACCACTACCTGACGGTCGATTTCGGCGACGACCTGGCCTACGACTTCCGCGTCACGGCCCAGGACGCCGCACGCATCGGTCCGGAGGCGGCCCAGCAGTGGGTCGAGGCGGAGTTCCTGCGCGCCGGTTTCACCCCGGTGACCGGCATGGACCCGCCGCAGCTCGCCGCCGACATGATCCTGAAAATCGCCAGGGTAATGGGCCCGGAGCCCTTCCGCGCCCGCTCGGACTGGGCGCAGCAGTACGCGTTGCACGTGTGCGTGCTGGTGGACCGGGCGAACGTCACGGTGGACGTCGACAACGCCACCGTGGGGTTCTGAGGGACGCCGCCGCGCGGCGGCGTCCGCGGGCGGCAACGGCTTTACGCCGCGACCGCCTTGCACTCCTTCAGACACGCCGCACAGGCGTCGGCGCAGGCCTTGCACTGGGCGTGCTTCTTGGCGTGCTTGCGGCACTCGTCCTCGCAGTCCTTGCACACCTGTGCCGCCAGCACCGCCATCTTCGGCGTGTAGTTCGAGTTCTGCGCGGCCAGCCGGGCGATCGCGTCGCAGACCGCCATCATCTGGTTCACGCTCTTGGCGCAGGCGCCGAGTTCCTTGTCGCCGGTTGCCAGCGAGTCCAGGCAGTGGTTCAGGCATTCCTCGCCGACCGGCAGGCAGTCCGCCGCCGCCCTGGTCAGCGCCGCGTATTTGCCCGGCCCGTGGTGTGCGTGATGGTCGTGCTCGCCCGCCGCCTGCGCGGCCCCGGCGAAGGCCGCAGCCGCCGCCATGGTGCCGATCATCCACTCGCGTCTGTCCATTCAAGCGCTCCTGTCGTCGTTCGGAAAAGCGGGACGATACACGAGCCCAGTCGGATCCGGGAACCGCCCGCCGCCGATTCGACCGGGGCGGGCGCGCGAGCGTTCCCGGGCTCTTCGCGGACAGGCTATGATGCAGCATGGCATTCCTGAGCTACCGCAGCGCTGCGGGCGTCGAGCCGGTCGTGCTGCCTTCCAACCGCGGGCAGATCGAGGCCGTGGCGCGCCGCTGCCGCCGGCTGGTGGCCGGGCGGGCGCTGGTCTCGGCCGGCGCGGCACTGGTGCCGGTGCCGGGCGTGGACATCGCCACCGACGTGGGCCTGCTGCGCGACCTTATCGCGCGGATCAACCGGGACTTCGGGCTCACGCCCGAGCAGATCGATCTGCTGGAACCACGTGCCAAGGAGGTGCTCTACCAGGCGCTGCTCGGCTTTGGCACGGCGCTGGCGGGCAAGGCGATTACCCGCGCACTGGCGCTGCGCGCCGTCCAGTCGGTCGGAAAGCAGGCGACCGCCAGACAGGCAGCACGGTTAATCCCGGTGGCCGGCCAGGCGGTGTCGGCGGCGATCAGTTTCGGCGCCATCGCCTACGTCGGCGAGCGGCACATCCGCGACTGCATGCGCATCGCCGAGTACATGCTCGACAGCCTGCAGCGGGCCGACTGGCAGCCCGCCGAGGTGGTGCGCTAATCCACCCTACGGCATGCCGCGAGCGGGAGCGCGTAGGGTGGGATAGGCCGCAAGGCCGTATGCCACGGTCGCTGCACCGAGGTCCGAACAGCCGTGTTCCACCTTCACAGACCGAACGGTGGATTACGCGCTACGCGCTAATCCACCCTACTGCATGCCGCGAGCGGGAGCGCGTAGGGTGGGATAGGCCGCAAGGCCGTATCCCACCGTCGCTGCACCGGGATCCGAGCAGCCGCGTTCCGCCGTCATAGATCGAACGGTGGATTACGCGCTATGCGCTAATCCACCCTACGCAATGCTGCAAGCGCGAGGCGCGTAGGGATGGGCCGCAAGGCCGTATCACACGGTCGCTGCACCGGGGTCCGTACAGCCGTGTCACATCGTCCGAGATCGAACGGTGGATTGTGCGCTGCGCGCTAGCCTCGCAGCCCTCGCAACAGGGCGAGGGCGAATAGCCCCAGCCCGGCCGCGGCCAGCCAGATCCCGGCCGGCCATCCGACCAGCACCGCCGCGCCTCCGGAAACGAAAAGCGCACCGCGCACGCCGGCCAGCCAGCCGA
>DATMWM010000457.1:0-3657 GCA_035562535.1 Rhodocyclaceae bacterium
GCGACAGCCCGCTGCCCAGGCCGAGCGCCAGCAGGTGGGCGGGGTGGGCCAGCAGAAAGGCCCGGTCGGGCCGGACCGGCGCCTCAGCCGAAGTGGTCATAACCACGCCTGGCGACGGTGCGGGCGCCGCCGTCGGGCCCGCGGACCACCAGCTCGCCCGGGACAACGGTCGCGGTGCCGATCCGCGACAGCGGCAGGCCCAGCCGCTCGCCGAGCGCGGCGATTACGCCCCGCTGTTCCGGCGCGGCGGCGAATAGCAGTTCGTAGTCGTCGCCGCCTGCGAGCAGGCATTCGCGGGCGATGTCTGGATTCGCGGGGGCCGCGTGCGCCGCGTCCTGCGGCAGGTCCGCCTCCCGGATCTCGGCGCCCACCCCGGAGCGCTCCAGCACGTGACCGAGGTCGGCGAGCAGTCCGTCGGACACGTCGATCGCCGCATGGGCGAGCCCGCGCAGGCCGATGCCGAGTTCGATGCGCGGCTGCGGCCGCTGCAGCGCGCGCACGCATCGCTCGCCGGCTGCGCTGTCCAGCGCGACGCGCCCCCGCAGGCTTGCCAGCCCGAGGCCGGCCAGGCCCGGGCTGCCCGAGACCCAGATGTCGTCGCCCGGTCGCGCCCCGGACCGGGTCAGCGCCTGCCCGGCGGGAATCTCGCCGAACACGGTCGGCGCCAGGTTCAGCGGCCCGCGGGTGGTGTCGCCGCCGATCACGTCCACCTCGAAGCGTCCGGCCAGGCCGAAGAAGCCTCGGCAGAACGCGGCGATCCAGGCCTCGTCGGCCGAGGGCAGCGCCGCCGCCAGGACCGCCCAGCGCGGCTGCGCGCCCATCGCCGCCAGGTCCGAGAGATTAACCGCCAGCGCCTTCCAGCCGAGGTCCTCGGGGTCGGTGTCGTCGAAGAAATGGGTGCCGGCGACCAGCATGTCGGTGCTGACCACCAGATCCATGCCGGCTCCCGGCCGGACGATCGCCCCGTCGTCGCCCACGCCCAGGACGGTGTGGGTGCACGGCCGGGTGAAATGGCGGGCGATCAGCTCGAATTCGGAAGCCACCTGGCGTCCCCGCGGCGAGGTCAGCCGCGGTCGGCGCCCGCGGGTTGCTTCGGACTTTTCGCGGGCGGCCGCGGGCGGTTCTGTGCGGCCTGCACCTCGGCCGCGCGCAGCCGGGCCGCCGCCTTGTCGAGCACGCCGTTGACGAACTTGTGGCCGTCGGTGCCGCCGTAGGACTTGGCCAGTTCCACCGCCTCGTTGATGATCACCCGGTAGGGCGTTTCGAGGTGATGGACGAGTTCGAAGGCGCCGAGCAGCAGCAGCGAGCGCTCGACCGGCGACAGTTCCTCAAAGCGGCGGTCGATCAGCGGCTCGATCACCTCGCGCAGCCGGGGCAGCTCGCGCAGCACGCCGCGCAGCAGGGATTCCAGCAGAGCGCGGTCCGCGCGCTCGTAGCCGGGCGCCTCGGCCAGATGGGCCTCGATCGCGGCCTCGTCGTTGCCGGAAAGCTGGGCCTGGTAGAGCCCCTGCAGCGCCAGCTCGCGGGCCAGCCGCCGCGCGGATTTCATGCGTTGCCGGCCTTGATCCGGCGCAGCAGGTTGGCCATCTCGACCGCGGCCTGGGCGGCGTCCGCGCCCTTCTGCTGCATGCGCGAAAGCGCCTGGTCGTCGTCCTCGGTGGTGAGCACGCCGTTGGCCACCGGCACGCCGGTCTGCAATTGGACGTCGGTGATGCCGCGCGACGACTCGTTGGAGACGATCTCGAAGTGATAGGTCTCGCCGCGCACCACGCAGCCCAGGGCAACGAGCGCGTCGTAGCGGCCGGTCTGGGCGAGCTGCTGCATCACCAGCGGCAGTTCCAGCGCGCCGGGCACCGTGGCGATCAGGATGTGCTCGTGCTTCACGCCGAGGCGCTTCAATTCAGCGGCGCAGGCCGCCAGCAGGCCCTCGCCGACGTCGATGTTGAACCGGCTCATGACGATGCCGATGCGCAGCCCGGCCCCGGCGAGCAGGGGTTCGATCTCGTAGATGTCCTCGTAGCGTGCCATTTCGATTCTTTCCTCTGGACGTCAGGCCTTGGTGTCGGACGGGGTCATGTAGCCGCACACCTCCAGCCCGAAGCCGGTCATGCTTGGCATCCGGCGCGGCGAGGCGAGCAGCCGCATCCTGCCGACGTTCAGGTCGCGCAGGATCTGGGCCCCGATGCCGTACAGGCGCGAATCCCACTTGGCGGCCGGGCGCGCCGCCGGCTTATCGTCGGTCATCGCGCCGAGCAGATCCTGCCCGCTCTCGGCCCGGCGCAGCAGCACGATCACGCCGCGGCCCTGGGCGGCCACGATGCGCATCGCCTCGTCGATGCTGAAGGTGTGGCGGCGACTGGCGCAGTCCAGGAAATCGAGCACCGAGATCGGCTCGTGCACCCGCACCAGGGTCTCGACCTCGGGCTGGATCTCGCCCTTGACCAGCGCCAGGTGCACGTCCCCGCTGACCTGGTCGGCATAGGCGCAAAGGCGGAAGGCGCCGTGGTGGCACTGCACCTCCTTCTCGGCGACCTTCTCGACCAGGCGCTCGGAGGCGGCCCGGTGGTGGATCAGGTCGCTGATCGCGCCGATGCGCAGGCCGTGCTCGGCGGCGAACTCGATCAGGTCCGGCAGCCGGGCCATGGTGCCGTCGTCCTTGAGGATCTCGCAGATCACGGCGGCCGGCTCCAGTCCGGCGAGTTGCGCCAGGTCGCAGCCGGCCTCGGTGTGCCCGGCGCGCACCAGCACGCCGCCGGTCTGGGCCATGAGCGGGAAGATGTGGCCGGGCTGGACGATGTCCTCCGGCTTCGCATGCTTCGCCGCCGCCGCCTGCACCGTGCGCGCCCGGTCGTGCGCCGAGATGCCGGTGGTCACGCCCTCGGCCGCCTCGATCGAGACGGTGAAGGCGGTGCCGTGCGGCGTGCGGTTGTCGCGCACCATCAGCGGCAGGTTGAGCTGGCGGCAGCGCTGCTCGGTCAGGGTCAGGCAGATCAGCCCGCGGCCGTGCTTGGCCATGAAGTTGATCGCCTCCGGGGTGACGAACTCGGCGGCCAGCACCAGGTCGCCCTCGTTCTCGCGATCCTCCTCGTCCACCAAGATGACCATCTTGCCGGCACGGATGTCGGCGATGATGTCCTTCACCGTGGAGAGCGCGGTCATGCGTTCACCCCCGCGTCGATTCCGCCAAGCATCCGCTCGACGTATCGCGCGACCAGATCCACTTCAAGATTCACGCGCGCGCCCGGGGCGAGCCGGCGCAGGGTGGTGACCGAGAGCGTGTGCGGGATCAAATTGATCGAAAACTCGGCGCCGTCGACCCGGTTGACCGTCAGGCTCACCCCGTCCACCGTCACCGAGCCCTTGCGGGCGATGTACTTCGCCAGGCTCTGCGGGGCGCGGATCACCAGTTCGTAGCTCTCGCCGACCGGCTCGAACTTCGCCACCTCGCCCACGCCGTCCACGTGCCCGCTCACCAGGTGGCCGCCGAGCCGGTCCGACAGCCGCAGCGCCTTCTCCAGGTTCACCTCGCCCGGGGCGTCCAGGCCGACGGTGCAGTCCAGCGTCTCGCGCGAGACGTCGACCGCGAAGTGGTCGGACTCGCGGGAAATCACGGTCAGGCAGACCCCGCTGACCGCGATGCTGTCGCCCAGGGCGACA
>DATMWM010000458.1:0-5387 GCA_035562535.1 Rhodocyclaceae bacterium
TATGCGGGGCAGCGGCGGGCTCGCTGCGTGCGCGCAGCGTCAGCGCCAGCACGAGCACAACGTAGCTCGCGGTCAGGAAGCCGCCCGCCTGCAGGACCCATTCCCACCACCATTGTCCGGTCGAACCGGCAGCGTCGAGGAGCAGCTTCTTCGCGAGATAGGCGCCGCTGGGCAGCACGCCCATCAGCGCCACGCCGCCCAGGACGAAGGCCAGCACGCTCAGCGGCACGACGCGCGCGGCGCCGGCGAGCTCCGCGAGGCGGTCATGGCCGTACGCCTTGTAGATCAGGCCCGCCGCCATGAACATCGCGGCTTTCGCCGTCGCATGCGCGACTGCCTGCAGCGTGCCGCCCGTCAGCGCCGCGCCGCGGACGAACTGCCCCGAAGCGGGATCGAAGGCGAGCGGGAACATGATGAACAGGTAACCGATCTGCGCCAGCGTGGAGTATGCGATCAGCAGTTTGAGTCTCTCCTGCCGGAGCGCTACGACGCTGCCGAACAGGATCGCCGCGGCGCCGAGCCCGGCGAGTACCTGCGCCGCGGCGAGGCCGGGCAGGGCGGGCGCCACGTCGAACCACAGCCGGATGACGATGAAGAAGGATCCCTTGACGACGAGCGCCGAGAGCACCGCGCTTGCCGCCGGCGGAGCGCCCGCGTGCGCGGGCGGCAGCCACAGGTGCAGCGGGTACAGCGCCGTCTTGGCGAGCAGCCCGGCCGTCATCAACGCGAGGGCGGCCCAGGCGGCGGGCGTCGGCCGCAGGCGCTCCGACAGCAGCACGATATCCAACGTGCCGCACTCCGCGTAGAGCAGCACCGCGCCGAGCAGGTAGAGGATCGAGCCGGCCAGCGCGTAGAGCAGGTAGCGCAGGGCGGCACGCAGCGTCTCTGCCTCGCCGGCGAGGCAGACCAGCGGGACGCCGGCGAAGGTGAGCAGTTCGAGCGCGACATACAGCGTGAAGAGATCGCCGCTGACGAAGACCAGATTGAGCGAGCCCCACACGGCGAGCAGCAACAGCCAGTACGTGGTGGACGAGCGCGCTTTCGCGCCGGTAGGCGTGCCGAAATCGGCGCGCGCGTAGAGTGCGACGCCGCAGATGACGACGGCAACCGCGAGCATCAGGGCCAGCGCGAGATCATCGGCGCGCAGCGCGATGCCGAGCGGCGGGCTCCAGCCGCCCAGGAGATACGCGAGTGAATCGCCCGAGCGCAGCATGGTGGCGGCGATCGCCAGGACAATCCCGAGGCCGGCGACGATCGTGACCGCCGCGACGCGAACCACGTTGCGTTCCCCGGCCACGAGACCGGCCAGCACGCCGGCGAAAGGCACCAGCACCGCGAGCGGCAGCAGCAGCCCGCCCGGCGTCGTCGAGAACGCGACCGGCATTGAGGCGGGTCCCTATTTGGCGCCGTCCTCCGAGCCCGCCGCCGGCGGGGGATCGGAGGATAGCGTGGCCGAACCGCTCACGTCGTGCAGACGCAGCAGCACCGCGACGGCGAGCGCCGTGGCCGAGAATGCGACGACGATGCCGGTGATCAGCAGGGCCTGCGGTACCGGGTCGCCGCCCATGCCGGCCGCCGCGCCGCGGCGCGCGACCGCACCGAACAGCAGGAAGACCCCGCTGCCGATCACGTTGAATGCCAGGATCTTGCGCAGGGGCTGCGGATTCACGATGAACCCGTAGAGGCCCACGCCGACCAGGCCGGCCGCCAACAGTCCGAACAGCGTGGCGCCGCTCATGGCTGCGCCGGCCGCTCCGGCGCTCCGGCCAGCATCAGGCCGAGCGTCAGGGCGAGCGAAGGCATCAAGGCGATCTCGATCACCAGGATCATCGGCTTCGCCCAGTCCTCGGGCCAGGCGAGAAAGGCGCCGGCGGTGAATGCGCCGACGACGCCGATGCCGATGAACACCGCAGGACCGAGGACGAGCAGGGCGCGCAGCCACCTCCGGCTGATCGGCGGCGCGTCGGTCAGCCCCGCCATCATGGTGAGCAGCCACATTGCGGCGAGGATCGTCGCGCCCTGGAACTTGCCGCCCGGGTGATCCGCGCCGATCCAGAAGATATAGATGCCGACGACGATGCCGATCGGCGGCAGCACGCGGGCGATGAAGGCGAGGATGCCGTGCGGATCGGCGTTGTGACGCGGACCCGGGCGCCCGCCCCACATGCCGTCCGGCGCCAGGGACCACACGCCGATCAGCGCGAAGAGCAGCACGATCGCCTCGAGCAGCGTGTCCATGGCGCGGAACGCGAGCAGCACCGCCGTGATCGGGTTGCCCACTCCGGTCGTGGCGATGTTCGCGGCGGCCTCGGGCGCGAGCGTGGGCGCGGGAACGGGCAGCGCGAGGACGGCGAGGGCGAGCGCTCCCGCAACCGAGACAGCCACAAACGCTGCGAGCAGGCGCGTCGTCACCCCCGGCCGCTGCGCGCTCGCCGCAGCTTCGGTCGCGCGCAATCGCGCCGACGCGCGCAGCAGCAGCATGGCGGTCAGGCCGCCGCCGATCGCCGCCTCGGTGAGCGCGACGTCCACCCCGCGCAACTGCACCCACGCCACCGTGAGCAGCAGTCCGTACGCCAGGAAGCCGACCGTCGCCGCGAACGTTTCGCGCGCGAAGGTCGTGTAGATGCCGAGCGCCAGGATCAGCAGCGCGGCGGCGGCGTGGAAGGCGTCGATCATGGAGGCGGCCGGCGGCCCCGCGCGGCGCGCGCGACGAGTTGTCCAGCGTCGGCCCCGGACAGCAGCACGAGCAGCCAGATGACGATCAGCTTGATCCCGTCCAGCACGCCATCGACCTGGGGCAGCAGGCCGAGCACGACCAGCCCGAGTCCGAGGTTGTCGGCCTTGGTGAGCGCGTGCAGCCGGGTGAGCGTGTCCGGGAAGCGCAGCAGGCCCACGGTGCCGGCGAGGAAGAACAGCGCGCCCGCGCCGACCGCGACGTAGGTGAAGAGGTCGAGGGCGGCGCTCACGACGGGTCGTCCCCGCTCGACGACGGCGCGAATTTCACGAAGGCGATCGATGCGAACGCGGCAAGCAGCGCCAGCGTGAGCGAGACGTCGGCGATCGACCCGTCGCCGATCGCGATCCCGCCCAGGAGCAGCGCGGCGATGCCGCCGCTGCCCAGCAGTTGCGCGGCCATCATGCGGTCGGCCTCGCCCGGGCCCCGGAGTATGCGCAGCAGGCCGAGCGCGACCATCGCCAGTACGAAACCCGCGGTGCCGAGCAGGAACTCAGCCACGATGCCGTCCCGGCAGCAGCGCGGGCGCGAGCCGCCGCTCCTCTTCGGCCAGTTGCTCCGCCGCCGGCTGGCCGATGTCGAGGCAGTGGTACTCGATCGAGTCCGGGCCGTCGCCCGAGGGCAGCGACCCGGGCATGAGGCTGGTGATCGTCGCGAAATGGTTGCGCGCCATTCCGCGCGGGAAGCCTGTCCGGTAATCGACGAAGCCGGTGGCGAGCGGGATGCGCGGCGCGAACGCGCGGCGCGCGACATCGAGGCCCGCCTTGAGCGACTGCCACAGGAAGCGCGGCAGCAGCGCGAGCAGGATCACGAAACGCACGCGGCCCGCCTCGGGCGGCAGCAGGCGCAGGCTGGCGACCGTCGCGCCGATTGCGGCGAGCGCGCCGACCGCCAGGTCGAGCGGCTTGGCGCTTTGCATCAGCACGAGCCACAGCGCGAACAGCCCGAGGCCGCGGCCGATCGCCACGCGCGCATTCCCGGTCATGCGCCCGCCTCGACGCTCGTCCCGTCGGCGCCGGCGAGCCGCAGCCGCATCCCGCCCAGGCGGTCGAGCAGGCGCGCCTCGCCGCGGATCGGCCACCAGTCGTAGAGAAAGATCTCGAGCGGCCGCCACAGGGCGACCCAGCCGCCGATGACGAAGCTCTCCTCGACGATCCAGGCGTAGCGTTCGTCGTCGATCAGTCCGGACAGGAACCCGCCGAGCAGGATCGCCCCCGCCAGGAACGCGAGCCCGACGGCGAGGCTCGCACGGCCGACGCGGAACAGGCGCCGCAGGCGCTGCCGCGCCGCCTGCGCACGCCGCCGGAAGTACTCGTGGAAAGAGTCGCTCAGCAGGTTCGCTGACTCGCGCGTGGCAGGCTCGCGGCCGAGGTGCACGACCAGGCCGAGCGGCCGGTCGGCGCGCGCCTCCTGCGCCCATTCGACGACGTAGGTCTCGGCGTTCGGATCGATGTCTCGTTCGCGGAAGGGCGCGGGGTCGATCATGTTGAAAAGCTGGTTCACCTCGCCGACGCGTATCTCCAGCCATTCGACGCCGTCGGAGCGCGCGCCACCGGCAGGATCCGCATGGCTCGCCTCGACATGCGTCATGACGGGTCGGTCAGGCGGCGGGGGATGCGGGCCCGCCACCCGCAGCGTCCGCATCGTCCTTCATGATGGTCACGTACAGCGTCGGAAGCAGGACGAGCGTCAGCAGCGTGGCAACCAGCAGGCCGCCCATGATCGCGAACGCCATCGGGCCCCAGAACACGGTCGGCGCGATGGGTATGAGCCCGAGTATGGTCGAGAACGCCGCCAGCATCATCGGCCGGAACCGTCCGGTCGCCGACGCCATGACCGCCTCGAGGATGCCGCGCCCCTCCGCGCGATCGGATTCGATCTGCACGACCAGGATCACCGCGTTCTTCGCGATCATCCCGATCAGCGCCAGAATGCCCAGGATCGCGACGAAGCCGAGCGGGCGGCCGGAGACCAGCAGCGCCAGCACGACGCCGATCAGCCCGAGCGGCAGCAGCGCCACCACCATCGCGAGACGACGGAAGCTCACGAGCATCACCATCATCGTGGCGAGCATCAGCACGATCATCAGGGGGACGACGGCGAACACTGAGGCGCTCGACAGCGCGCTCTCCTCGTAGATGCCGCCGGCCTCGACGCGGTAGGGCTTGGGCAGCTTGGCCGTGAACGCCTCGACCTGCGGGCGCAGCGCACCGACGACCTCGTCGGGCAGCGCGCCGGCGACCACGTCGGCGCGCACCGTCAGCGTCGGCACGCGGTCGCGGCGCCAGACCAGCGGGAATTCCTGCTCCTCGGTGAATTTCGCGAACTGCTTGAGCGGCACCATCCGCCCCGTCGGCGTCGGCACCTGGATTGCCCCGAGCGCCTCGAACGATGCGCGCTCGCTCTCGGTGGCGCGGGCGACGACGTTGACCAGGTAGATGTCGTCGCGAAGCTGCGTGACGGCGGTCCCGGCGACCGCCGCGTTCAGCACGCCGGCCAGCGTGCGCGAACTGACGCCCAGGCGGCGCGCCTCGTCCTGGTCGACGGCGACGCGGATCTGCCGCGCAGGCTCCATCCAGTCGTAGTGCACGTGCCGCGCGCGCGGGTCGGACGCCAGGATCTGCGCGAACTCGATCGCCAGGCGGCGCACCTC
>DATMWM010000459.1:0-2754 GCA_035562535.1 Rhodocyclaceae bacterium
CGATCGAACTCCGGGACGTGATCCGGACCAGCGGATTCGTGAATCTGCGTCCGGGCGGCGTGGTGGCGAACGGCAGCCTGACCGCGGCCGACGGCGTGCCGATCTACATCGCCGAACCGGCGTTCGCCGGGGAGACCGCGCTCGGCCCGTTCGGCTTTGTGCTCGACGCGGCGGACCTGGCGAACATACAGGACGGCAGCGCCGGCATCGTGATCGGCGGCAGCACGCATGTCGGCCAGATTCTGGTGAGCCTGGACTTTCCCTGGCTGGACAACCTGACGCTGCAGAACGGCGGAGCCGGCAGCGCCGGAATCTCGATCGGCGCGGCGATCGGCAACCCGGGCAACCTGGTGACGCTCTCATCGGGCGGCCGGGTGGCGCAGGCGGCGCCGATCGCGGCGGCGAGCCTGCTGCTGCACGGCACGCAGCCGGAATCCAGCTTCCAGCTCGACCTGCCGGGCAACTCGGTGGGCACGCTCGCCGCGCGCTTCGAGCTGCCCAAGAGCCTCGCCGATCCGAGCTTTGGCGACGTGAATTTCGTCAATGCCGGGGCGCTCGCGATCGGACCGCTCGCCGGTACCGGTTTCGACTCGGCCGGCGATCTCCCATTCGCCATCGTCGCGGCGAACTCGACCAGCGGCGGCGATTTCTTCGCCCGCAACCTGGCCGGAAACCTGACGCTCAACCACGGCATCGCCACGCTGGGCAGCGATATCACGCTGGTGACCGCGGGCATCCTCGACAACGCCGGCGGCGGCACGCTGGCGCCTGCGGCCGGCGGCGTCTGGCGCGTCTGGGCCGACACCTGGGTGGGCGAGACCCGCGGCGGGCTGGATCCGGGCAATGCCCAGCCGAACTTCTACGGCTGCACCTACCCCGGCGCCTGCGCCTCGGAGGTCACGATCCCGGCCGCGGGCAACCATTTCATCTATCGCCAGCGGCCGACCGCGACCGTGGTCGCCCTGGACGCGGCCCGGCCGTTCGGCCTGCCCAATCCCCCGCTGGGTTTCACGGTGACCGGGCTGGTCAACGGAGACTCGGCGGCCGACGCGGCCGCCGCCACGCTGAGCACCTCCGCCACCGTCGCCTCGCCGGTGGGTACCTATCCGATCACCGGCACGTCCGCTTCCGCGGTCGGCTACGTGCTCGACTTCGTGCCGGCCACGCTGAGCGTGCTGCCGAATCCGGTGCCGCAAGCCAGTACGGTCATCGAGTACGCCCAATCCCTGCTGTACGGCCGCAACATCGGAATGCAGAACATGTGCCTGGGCACCGGGCCGCTGCTGGTGAGCGCCGCCGTGGACACGCCGGACAGGCTGGACCGCGAGTGGTCCCGCGTGCGGCAGCTGCCGAACCTGACCAACTGCGTCGAGGTGGGAGAGCGGCACGGCTGCAAGGACTTTTGACACACCCTGCGGTCCGGGCGGCCCGCATACTGCCGTGCCCCGCCGGCGCGGGGGCCAATCTTCTTGACAGCGCCGGGGGCCTTCGGCAAGGATAGAAGGCTAGAATAATCGGACTGCCGCGCGGCCCCGGCGCGGTGGCGGCGGGCGTGGCACCGACATAACAACAGAGCAGGAGACGCACTCTTGATCGACATCGAAAAACTGCTCGCGCCGACGGCGGAGGAGCCACCGTGCGGCCCCAACCTCGAATATGACGCAGCGTTTCTCGACCTCGATCAGGCCTGCCAGGTCAAGCCCGAGCAGCAGTTCGGCGACACGCTGATTCCCGCGGAAGAGCCGGACTGGCCCGGCGCCAGGCAGCGCGCCACCGAGTTGTTCGCACGCACCAAGGATCTGCGCGTGGCGGTCGCGCTGACCCGCGCGCTGACCCACACGGATGGCATCGGCGGGCTGAACGACGGCCTGCAGCTTATCGTCGCCATCCTGTCCCGCTACTGGGACGCGGTGCATCCCCAGCTGGATCCGGAAGACGACAACGACCCGACCATGCGGGTAAACGCGCTCGCGCCGCTGGTGGACGCCGAGGCGGGGCTGCGCGACCTGCGCCGGGCGTGGTTCATCCGCTCGCGCGCGGTCGGCCAGGTCTCCGTGCGGGAGGTGGAGGTTGCGCTGGGCAAGCTGCCGCCGCCGGCAGAGGGTGCCTCATTCTCCCAGGATCAGGTGGAGTCCATGGCGCGCGCGGTGGTCGCGGAGGACCCCCAGGCGCTTTCGGCGGCCAAGGATGCGGCGGGCGCGTTGCGCACGTTCCACGGCCTGCTGGTGGAGAAGGTCGGCGCCGAACGCGCAATCGACGTGCGGCCGCTGGCGGGCGTCCTGTCCGCGCTGGTCCAGGTGTGCAACGCCGTGGCCGCGCCTGGCGGCGCTGAGGCCGGGGAAGCCGCAGGTACGGGCGAGGAGGGTGCCGCGGGCGGCACGGGCACGGCGGCGCCGCTGCAGGTCTCAGGCGAGATCCGCAGCCGGGCGGACGCGATCCGGCTGCTCGACAAGGTGTGCGATTTCCTGGAGCGAACCGAGCCGTCGAATCCGGCGCCGCTGCTGATCAAGCGCGCGAAGCGCCTGATGACCATGAGTTTCGTCGACATTCTGCGCGACCTGGTGCCGGACAGCGTCGCCCAGGTGGAATCCATCGCGGGAATCAAACAGGAGTGAAGGCCGCGATTTCCTTGTAGGCATTCGGGATCTCGCGGGGAGGATCATCGCGGTTTTTACAGAGGAGGCGTGACGTGGCCAGCAAGAGCAGTCAGAAATTCATCGCCCGCAACCGGGCGCCGCGGGTGCAGATCGAGTA
>DATMWM010000460.1:0-2474 GCA_035562535.1 Rhodocyclaceae bacterium
ACAGGGCACCGGAGCCGCGCCGGACAGGATCCGTGAGACAGGCAGGCGCTGGCGGAGCGCACGGAGTCACAGCTCTTCAGGGGTTTGAGCGCTCATCCGGGGACCCCTGCAGCCATGAAACGCGCCGGCTCATATGCATGACGGCAAAGGTACTCTCGGCCGGCGATTGATCCGTGACCGGCGCAGCTCATCTTGCGGGAACTGCAGCGTCTTTGCGAATCCTGGGCAATGGCTGCCGCCTGTTCTTCACACCCGCGCGAACCGCCCGTCTGCTGTCTGGTCGAGCTCTTCCCCGCGGAACACCTCGGCCTACCGCACATATCCCTCGTTCTCCAGCCGGGTCAGGATCATCTGCGCCGCCTCCAGCGGCGAGCACTCGCGCGTGTCGATCACGATCTCGGCGCGCTCGGGCGCCTCGTAGGGATCGCTGATGCCGGTGAATTCCTTGATCAGCCCGGCACGCGCCCGGGCGTACAGCCCCTTGCGGTCGCGCAGTTCGCATTCTTCGAGCGGCGTGGATACAAACACCTCGAAGAAGCCGCCTACCGCCTCCGCCGCCTCGCGGACCTTGCGCCGCGTCGCGGCATACGGCGCGATCGGGGCGCAGATCGCCACGCCGCCGTGCTTGGTGATCTCCGCGGCGACGAAGCCGATGCGCACGATGTTCAGGTCGCGGTGCTCGCGGGAGAAGCCAAGTTCCGAGGACAGGTTCTTGCGCACGATGTCGCCGTCGAGCAGGGTGATCGAGCGCGAGCCGCTCTCGCGCAGCTTGGCGACCAGCGCGTTGGCGATGGTCGACTTGCCCGATCCGGACAGCCCCGTGAAGAACACGGTCACACCCTGGCGGCTGCGCGGCGGGTAGCTCTTCTTCACCTGTTCGAGCACCTCGGGAAACGAATACCACTCGGGCAGTTCCAGGCCGGCGCGCATGCGCCGCCGCGCCTCCACCCCGTCCAGCGACACCACCCGCTCGCCGGGGCGCAGTGCCCGCCGCTCGACGTGGCTCGCCCGGTCCTCCGAATAGACCAGTTCGTCTACCAGCGCGATTTCGAAGCCCAGTTCGCCGCGCAGGCGGAGCAGCGACTCACCCGCCGCCCCTGCCGGATAGAAGGGCTTACCCTCTTCGTCGCGCACGGCGCCGCCCTGCCAGGGGCCCATGATCGCGTGCGTGCAACCGTAGTTGCGCGCAACGATGGCGTGCAGCACGGCCTCGCGCGGCCCGGCCAGGCGCATCGCCAGCGGCAGCGCGCAGACCAGCGCGTGGTGCTCCGGGAAATGGCGCATGCCCTCCTCCCAGCAGCGCAGCCGGGTGTAGAAGTCGATATCGCCCGGCTGCGTCGGCCCGACGATCGGCAGCACCAGCAGGCTGGCGTCGGCCGCCCGCGCACCCCGGCTGGCCGTCTCGAACTGGAGCCGGTGCAGCGGATTGCGGGTCAGGAATGCCGCCACCCGGCGCCAGCCGCGGCGCACGAACTCGCGCCGCACCTCCGCGGGCGTCAGCCGCAAATGGGTGAAGTCGTAGTGCCCGGGCAATTGCGCGCCGCGCAGCCGCCCGCCGAGGTATACCGGGTGGGTGCGCCGAAGCAGCGTGTGGACGCCCGGATGCGACTCGTCCGCGCTGCCATAGACCGCCAGCGCCTCCTGCGCGCGATCCGGTTCCCATTGGTCCTCCACGTCCATCACTGCCAGCAGCACGCCTTCGGCGTCGCGCAGTGCAACCGACTGGCCTGGCGCGACCTTGCCGGCGAACTCGCGGGTGACGTCCAGCACCACCGGCAGCGGCCACACCGTGCCGTCGGCCAGGCGCATCTCGCGCAGCACCCGCTCATAGTCGGCGCGGCCCAGGTAGCCGCGCAGCGGCGCGAACGCGCCGCAGAGCAGCATCTCCAGATCGAAGATCTGCCGCTCGTTCATGTCCCAGGACGGCAGGTTCGCGGCGTCGGCCTTCAAAGCTTGCGCGTCGTGTTCAGCGACCATCAGGTCCATCGTTCTCGCTTCCTCGTGGTTTCGGCCCGTTCGAAACGCCGGCCGGACGCGGCGCCCGGATCGACTCCGCGAGCCGCGCGCCCAGCCGTTCGACCGGCAGGTCCTCGTCGCGTCCGGAGGCTCCCCTGGACATGATCAGGTAATCGGTGCGCCCGTCGGCGAAGCCGAGCGCATCGTAGACGTCCGGCATGCTCGGCACGTGGTCGCCGAACCAGCACAGCACGCCCTCGCGGTCCCGCGCGCAGAGCAGCGCGGCGAGTTCGCCGAGCATGCGGTCGGCATTGGCGAGGTGGCGCAGGTAGACGGTCAGGTCGTCGAACCCGGGCGGCGGTGGCCGCGCATACAGTCTGGCGGCATCGGCCGCGCTGGCGCGCTCCAGGTGCAGGGGACCGTGGTTCTCCATGGTGATCGCGAAGACGAAGACCGGCCCCGCGGCCTGATCGAGCACCCTGGCGATCATCCGCGCGACTTCCTCGTCGGCGATGTAT
>DATMWM010000461.1:0-6632 GCA_035562535.1 Rhodocyclaceae bacterium
GTCCTGGCCGGCGCGGCGCTGCTGCCCTTCTCCGGTGGACTGCCGGTCGCGCGGCTGGCGACGGCGGACGCGCTCCTGCTCGTCGCGCTGACCGGGCTGGTGCTGCTGGCGATCAACCTGGTCGTGCAGCACGGGCTGGCCCATACGCCGGCCAACCGGGCGATCGTGATCTTCCTGTTCGAACTGGTGGTGGCCGCCGTTTCGTCCTGGTGGCTGGCCGGCGAGGCCATGGGGCCGAAAGAGTGGCTGGGCGGGGCGATGATCGTCGCGGCGAGCGTGTTTTCCGGGAGGCTGGGCGGGAAGTCCGGCTGAAGCCGGCGCCGTGGCTAGGCCGCGGTGCTTGGCTGCACCGGAAAAGACTCGAGGTCCACCCGCGGCGCCGGCTTCCAGCCCTTCCTGCGGTGCTCGGCGACCACGGTGGTGAAGATGCCGCCGCGCACGTAGAACTTCGCGGTCAGCCGCATGAAGCGCGGCCGGGTCGCCGCCGCCAGGTCGTCCAGGATGCGGTTGGTCACCGCCTCGTGGAAGGCGCCTTCGTCGCGGTAGGACCAGACGTAGAGCTTGAGGCTCTTCAGCTCGACGCAGGTCTTGTCCGGAATGTAGTCCAGGTACAGGGTGGCGAAGTCCGGCTGCCCGGTCTTGGGACACAGGCAGGTGAATTCCGGGATCTGCATGCGGATCAGGAAATCCCGTCCGGGCGCCGGGTTGGGGAAGGTTTCCAGGACCTTGCTGGGCTGGCTGGGCATGCGTCTGGGCGGCTGGGGCAATGGTGCTATTATACCGGCCCCATGCAGGGTGCCCGGGGTGCGGCCCCGTGGCGGCCCGGCGTGCCGGCGCCGCCCGCGCGCCGGCAACTCCAGCGATTCCAGCGATTCAAGCGACTTTTCCGACGTGCGTCTGACCAAGCTAAAACTGGCGGGCTTCAAATCGTTCGTCGACCCGACGACCGTGCTCATGCCCGGGCAACTGGTCGGCGTGGTCGGGCCGAACGGCTGCGGCAAGTCGAACATCATCGACGCGGTGCGCTGGGTGCTCGGCGAATCCAAGGCCGCGGCCCTGCGCGGCGAGTCGATGCAGGACGTGATCTTCAACGGCTCGACGGCGCGCAAGCCGGTGGGCCGGGCCTCGGTTGAACTGGTGTTCGACAACCACCAGGGCCGGGCGGCCGGGCAGTGGTCGCAGTACGCCGAGATCGCGGTCAAGCGCGTGCTCGAGCGCAACGGCGAATCCACCTACACGATCAACGCGGTCCACGTGCGCCGCCGCGACGTGGTCGACCTGTTCCTCGGCACCGGGCTGGGGCCGCGCGCCTACGCGATCATCGAGCAGGGCATGATCTCGCGCATCATCGAGGCCAAGCCCGAAGACTTGCGCCTGTTCCTGGAGGAGGCGGCCGGGGTCAGCAAGTACAGGGAGCGGCGCAAGGAGACCGAGTCGCGGCTCTCCGACGCGCGCGAGAACCTGTCCCGCGTGGAGGACATCCGCGGCGAGCTGGAGCAGCAGATCGCGCGGCTGGAGGGCCAGGCCGAGGTGGCGCAGCAGTACCGCTCGCTGCAGTCCGACCTGGCCGGGCGCCAGAACCTGCTCTGGCTGCTCAAGCGCAACGACGCCCGCGCCGAGCGGGACAAGGTCGCCCGCGACGTCGAGCGCACCACCAACCGGCTGGAGGCGGAGACCGCCAGCCTGCGCGAGCTGGAGCGGCTCGCGGAGCAGGCGCGCAGCGAGCACTACGCCGCCGGCGACGCGCTGCACGCCGCGCAGACCGTGATGTACGAATCCAACGCCGAGGTCGCCCGGCTGGAGCAGGAGCTGGCGCGGCTGCGCCAGTTGAAGGAGAAGCTGGCCGCGCGGCTGGCCCAGCTGGACGGAGAGGCGGAGCACTGGGCCGCCCAGCTCGAAACCCTGGAGCGCGACCGGCGCCGCTGGAGCGAGCTGCTGGACAACGCCCGCGAGCGGGTCGCGCAGTCCCGCCTGCGCCACGAGGCCGCCGCGGCGCGGCTGCCGCAGGCCGAGCATGCCGTGTCCGAAGCCGAGGCGGCCGCGGGCGCGGTGCGCCGCGAGCTCGCCCAGGCCGAGCAGCAGGTGCGGGTCGAGGAAACCCATCGCACCGCCGCCCAGCGCGCCCTGGAGGCGATCGGCCAGCGCCGGGAACGCCTGGATCGCGAACGCGCCGAACTCCAAGCGCCGGACGCCGGACTGCTGGAAGCCGCGCAGCGAACGCATGCCGAGCTGGAGGCGCAACTGGCTTCCAGGCAGGGCGAGCTCGCGACGCTGCAGGCGAAGCTGCCGGAGCTGCAGGCGGCGGCCCGCGCCGCGACCGAGCAGGAGCGCGCGGCGCTGAAGCGGCTGACCGAGTCGCGCGCGCGCCGCGACGCCCTGGTCCAGCTTCAGCAGAAGGTGCAGCAGAACGACAAGCTCGGCGACTGGCTCAAGCGCCACGGCCTGGACCGCGAGGCGCCGCTGTGGCAGTCGATCGAGGTGGAACAGGGCTGGGAGACTGCGCTGGAGGCGGTGCTGCGCGAGCGGCTGAGCGCTCTGCCGCTGGCCGGGCCGGAGGCGCTCGCCGCGGTGCTCGGCCAGCCGGCGCCCGCCACCGTGTTCCTCGGGCTGGGATCGGATACACCGGCCGCCGCGCATCCTCCCGGCGCGGACGGCCCCCGCCTGCTCGACCGGGTGCGCTGCGCCGATCCGCGCTGGCAGGCCGCGCTCGCGGACTGGCTGGCCGGCGTGCGCGTCGCCGACGACCTAGGCACGCAGCTTGCCCGACGCACGGAATTCGATGCGGCGGAGCTCTGGGTGGACCGCACCGGCCAGACCGCCGGCCGGCACGGCCTGACGCTCTACGCGCCGGACGCGCGCACCCACGGCGTGATCGAGCGCCAGCGCGAGATCCACGAACTCGGCGAGGCCCTGGCTCGGCTGGAGCGCGAGCTGGAGGCCGCGCGCCGGGCGACCCAGGAGGCTGAGGCGGCGGCCGCCCGCCATCAGGAACAGCTCGCCGCCGCGCGGCGCGACGTGCAGGACCTGCAGCAGCGCCGCCACGGCGCTCACGTGGAACTGCTCAAGCTCAACCAGGCCCAGCAGCGCTATCTCGAACGTCTGGCGCAGATCGAACGCGACCTTGCCGAGATCGAGCACCTGCGCGCGCAGGAATCCGACCGCCAGGCGCGCGCCGAGAAGGAAATCGCCCGCCATGGCGAGCTGGTCCAGGTGATGCGCGGCCGCCTCGAGGCGGCGCTGGAGACCCAGCGCCAGGCGGACGTGGCGCTGCGCGAGGCGCGCGCCTCCGAGCAGGC
Organism: Rhodocyclaceae bacterium; assembly: GCA_035562535.1. GTDB lineage: Bacteria > Pseudomonadota > Gammaproteobacteria > Burkholderiales > Rhodocyclaceae > DATMWM01. The sequence continues at coordinate 3,297 of DATMWM010000461.1, forward strand.
CGCGGCCCGCGAGATGCAGGAAGCCGGATTCTCCGAGCGGGAGTGCGCCGGCAAGATCGAGGACATCGCCCGCTCCCTGGAACTGGCGCTCGGCCAGCGCGGCCGGGTGGACGCCGATCTGGCCGCCGCGCGCGAGGAGCGCGGCGGCCTGGACGAGGCGGCGGTGGACGATTCGCTGAGGCTGGCGCTGGACGGGCGCGGCGAGCGGGAAGCCGGCCTGACCCGGGCGCGCGAGGCGCTCGAGGAGATCGCCGCCAACCTGCGCCGCTACGAGGAATCGCGGCTGAAGACTGAGCAGGCGCTCGGGCCGCTGCGCGATCGCATCGGCGACCTGCGTCTGAAGGAGCAGGCCGCCCAGCTGGCGGAGGAGCAGTTCGCCCAGCGGCTGGCCGAGGGGGAAGCCGACGAGGCGGCGCTGGCGCCGCTGCTCACGCGGGAGACGAAGGAACCGTACCTGCAGGCGGAGATCGCGCGCATCCAGCAGGCGATCGAGGACCTGGGCGCGGTGAACCTGGCGGCGCTGGAGGAACTGACCTCGGCGCGGGAGCGCAAGGGTTTCCTGGATGCCCAGTCGGCCGACCTGAACGAGGCGATCACGACGCTGGAGGACGCGATCCGCCGCATCGACCGCGAGACCCGCGAGCAGTTGCGCGGCACCTTCGACCAGGTCAACCGGCATTTCGGCCTGCTCTTCCCGCAGCTCTTCGGCGGCGGCGAGGCCCGCCTGGTGCTCACCGGCGAGGAGATCCTGGATTCGGGCGTGCAGGTCATCGCCCAGCCGCCGGGCAAGAAGAACACCTCGATCCACCTGCTGTCCGGCGGCGAGAAGGCACTGACCGCGATCTCGCTGGTGTTCTCGCTGTTCCAGCTCAACCCGGCGCCCTTCTGCCTGCTCGACGAGGTCGACGCGCCGCTGGACGACACGAACACCGAGCGCTTCTGCGACATGGTCAGGCGCATGTCCGAGCAGACCCAGTTCCTGTTCATCAGCCACAACAAGATCACCATGGAAATGGCGCAGCAGCTGGTCGGCGTCACCATGCAGGAGCAGGGCGTGTCCAGGGTGGTCGAGGTCGACATCGAGGAGGCGCTGCGCATGCGCCAGGAAGCGGCCGCCTGAGAGGAAAAAGATGGCAATCAGCGAACTCCAGTGGTCCCTGATCGTCCTCGGCGTGCTCGCCGTGGTCGGCGTGTTCGGCTACAACAAGTGGCAGGAACGCAAGTACCGCCGGGGCGCGGAGAAGGCATTCCAGGGCGAGCGGGCCGACGTGCTGCTCGACCCCGGCGCGCCGCAGCCGGCGCCGGGACGCGGCGGCGACGGCGATGGCGCCGGCGGCGAGCGCATCGAGCCGATCGTCCCCGAGGCGCCGCCCGCGGCCGCGGCGGCGCCGGAACCGGTCGTCGAGGAGCCGGAGCTGCCGGTGCCCGAGCCCGGCGCCCCGCTGGTGCACGCGGCGGTTGACCACGTGCTGCGCTTCGAGGCGGCGGAGCCGGTCACCGCCTTCCAGCTCTGGGAGGCCGCGCGCGAGGTGTTCGGCGGCGTGCTCAAGCCGGTGCGCTGGCTGGGCTGGGATGAGCGCAAGCAGACCTGGCAGCTCCTCCAGGGGCACAGCGCGATGGGCGCACGCCACTGGCGGGTCGCCCTGCAGCTGGCGGACCGGCACGGGGCCGTGACCGCGCCGGAAGTCGAGGCCTTCCTCCAGGGCGTGCAGCAGCTCGCCGACCGGTTCCTGGCGGTGAGCGACTTCCCGGACCGCACCGAGATCGCCGAGCGCGCCGAGGAGCTGGACCGCTTCGGCGCCGGCGTCGACGTCCAGATCGGCATCCACCTGGTGGCCAACGATCCCGGCGGCTTCCCGGGCACCAAGCTGCGCGGCATCGCCGAGGCGGCCGGCATGCTGCTCGAGGACGACGGCATGTTCCACGCGCGCGACGACGCCGGCCAGGATCTCTACACGATGAGCAACCTGGAACCGGCGCTGTTCGTCGCTGATGCCATGAACAGCCTGGCTACCCACGGCCTGACCCTGTCCCTGGATGTGCCGCGGGTGACCAACGGCGGCGCGGCCTTCGGCGGCATGGTGACCGCCGCGCGCCAGCTTGCCGCGGGGCTGAACGGCACCCTGGTCGACGACAACCGCGCGCCGCTGGCGCAGAAGTCGCTGGACGTGATCCGCGCCAAGATCGTCGAGTTCCAGGACCAGATGAGCCAGCGCGGCATCGCCGCCGGCAGCGCCACCGCGCTGCGCCTGTTCTCCGCATGACCGTGCCCGGCGAGGCGCGGCAGCGGGCCGCCGCGCTGCGCGAGGAGATCGGGCGCCACGATCACGCCTACTACGTCCTCGACGCGCCGACGATCCCGGACGCCGAGTACGACCGGCTGTTCCGCGAGCTGCAGGCGCTGGAGGCGCAGTACCCCGATCTGGTCACGCCGGATTCGCCGACCCGGCGGGTGGGCGGGCAAGCGCTGCCGGAGTTCGCGCCGGTGCGCCATGCCGTCCCGATGCTCTCGATCAAGACCGAGACCGACACCGGGCCGGAAGGCGCGCGCAGCTTCGACGCGCGCGTGCGCCGCGCCCTGGCGCTGGACGAGACCGCGCCGCCGGTGGAATACGCGGCCGAGCCGAAGTTCGACGGCCTGGCCGTGAGCCTGCTCTACGAGGACGGCGTGCTGGCGCGGGCGGCCACGCGCGGCGACGGCGAGACCGGCGAGGACGTGACGCAGAACGTGCGCACCATCCGCCAGATTCCACTGCGTCTGCGCGGCACGGCGCCGGCGCTGCTGGAGGTGCGCGGCGAGGTCTACATCAGCCGGCCGGACTTCGAGCGTTACAACGCGCGGCAGCGCGAGCTCGGACGGCCGGCGCTGGTCAATCCGCGCAACGGCGCGGCCGGGAGCATCCGCCAGCTCGACCCGCGGCTGGCCGCGGAGCGCCCGCTGTCGTTCTATGCCTACGGGGTCGGACGGGCGGGCGGCTGGGACATGCCGGACCGCCACAGCGCGGTGCTGGACGCGCTGGCGGCCTTCGGCTTGCCGGTGAGCGAACATCGCGCGGTGGCGCACGGGGCGCAGGGGCTGATCGACTTCCACGCGCGCATCCTGGCGCTGCGCGACGCGCTGCCATTCGACATCGACGGGGTGGTCTACAAGGTCAACGCGCTCGCGCTACAGGAGCGCCTCGGGTTCGTCAGCCGCGAGCCGCGCTGGGCGGTCGCCCACAAGTACCCGCCGCAGGAGGAACTCACCGAAGTGCTCGTCCTCGTTGTGCAGGGTGGCGTTGGTCACGGTCACGCCGCCGACGAAAACGGGCTTCAGGCGCGCCACCGGCGTGACCG
>DATMWM010000462.1:0-2670 GCA_035562535.1 Rhodocyclaceae bacterium
TGACCAACGACATGCCGCTGCAGACCGACCCCTCGGTGATCTACGGCCTGGGCGAGCGATTCGACGGCAATCTGCGCAAGAGCGACCTCACGCGCGACACGGCCTACAACACCTACATGCGGCCCGGTCTGCCGCCCACGCCGATCGCCATGCCCGGCCGGGCTTCGCTACAGGCGGCGCTGCGGCCGGCGGACAGCGATCATCTGTATTTCGTCGCCCGTGGCGACGGCAGCAGCCAGTTTTCCCGGACGCTGGACGAGCACAACCGGGCGGTCAACCGCTACCAGAAGCGGAGGCTGAATTGAGTGCTCGGGGCAGGTTCATCACCCTGGAGGGCGTGGACGGGTCCGGTAAGAGCACCCAGATGGCCTGGCTGATCGAGGCGTTGCGCCGACGCGATCTTCCGGTCGTGGCCACCCGGGAGCCGGGCGGCACGCCGCTCGGCGAGCGCTTGCGCGAGATCCTGCTGCACGAACCGATGCATCTCGAGACCGAGGCCCTGCTCATGTTCGCCGCCCGCTGCGAACACCTGGCCGGTCTGATCCGGCCGGCGCTGGAGCAGGGGAAATGGGTGGTGTCCGACCGGTTCACCGATGCGACCTTCGCCTACCAGGGCGGCGGCAGGGGGCTGGCAAGCGAGCGGATCGCCGCGCTGGAAAGCTGGGTCCATCCCGACCTGCAGCCCGACCTGACCCTGATCTTCGACATTCCGCCGGAGGTGGCCAGGCAGAGGCTGGCCGGGACCGGCGCCGCCGCAGACCGCTTCGAGCGCGAGCATGAGGCTTTCTTCGTACGCGTCCGCGCCGCCTACCTGGAGCGGGCCCGCCGGGATCCGCAGCGAATACGCGTGATCGACGCCTCCGGGCCGCCGGCGGAAGTTAGCAAAAAACTCGAACATATTGTCTCAGAACTGTGTTTAATATGATTTATCCTTGGCAGGCCGATCTCTGGAACAGGCTGCAGGCCGGACGCGGCCGGCTTCCGCACGCGCTGCTGCTGGTCGGCCCGCAGGGACTGGGCAAGAGGCGATTCGCCGAGGTTCTGGCCCAGGGCCTGTTGTGCGAGCAGCCAGCGGCGGACGGGTTTCCCTGCGGCCAATGCGTATCCTGCGCCTGGGTCGCCGCCGGGACTCACCCGGATCTGCGCCTCCTGGTGCCCGAGTCGGAAGCCGAGGAGGCGCCGAACGAGGCCGAAGCCGAACCGGTTTCAGCCGCCAAGCCGAAGAAGGCGAGCAGCCAGATCCGGATCGAGCAGGTCCGGGCGCTGACGGATTTCGCCAGCCTGGGCACGCATCGGGGCGGGTTCCGGGTGATCCTGGCCGACCCGGCCGAGGCGATGAATGCGTACACGGCGAATGCGCTTCTGAAACTGCTTGAAGAACCTAATCCTTCAACGCTGTTTTTAATGATTTCACACTCGCCGAGGAGGTTGCTGGCTACGATCCGTAGCCGATGCCAGACCATAGACCTCCCCCGGCCCGACCCGGCGGCGGCGACGGCTTGGCTGCAGCAGCAGACCGGGGCTGCGGATGTTGCCGGGGTGCTCGCTTTCTGCGGCGGGATGCCGCTGGCGGCACAAACCCTGGCCGGGGCGGACGCCTCCGCCTGCCGCGAGCAGTTTGTGGCCGCCGTGCAGGATCCCGGCCGCAGCGATCCCCTGCGCGTGGCCGCCCTCTGGGAAGGCTGGTGCAAGCGCAAGCCGGAAGCAGGCTTCGCGGTGTCGCTGGCGATGCTGGCGGACTGGCTGCAGAAATGGGTGTTCGACCTGGCGCTCTGGAAGTCGGCCGGGCGCGTGATGTTCCACCCCGGGCGGGAGCGCGCCATCGAGCGCCTGGTTGCCGGCGTGGCCTTCGCGAACCTCGCGGCTTGCTACAATGAACTCTTGCGAATCAAACGTATAGCCGAGCACCCGCTCAACCCGAGGCTGTTCCTCGAGGACATGCTCCTGCGTTACGGGCGGGCGGTGGCGGCTGGAGGAACGGTCGATGGTTGATCATTCGAAGATTCAAAGCATCGCACGGCCGAGCGTGCTTTCGCTGAACATCAACTCGAAATCCGCGCTGTACGCCGCCTACATGCCGTTTCTGCGGCGCGGCGGCATCTTCGTTCCCACCGCAAAGACCTACGCGCTGGGCGACGAGGTGTTCATGCTGCTGTCCCTGATGGACGAACCGGGCAAGCTGCCGATCGCCGGATCGGTGGTCTGGGTGACCCCGGCCGGGGCGCAGGGCAACAAGATCCAGGGCATCGGCGTCCAGTTCAGCGACGACGAGGCCGGGCAGGCGGCCAAGGCGAAGATCGAGGGCCTGCTCGGCGGACATCTGGGGTCGAACCGTTCGACCCACACGCTCTGAGCCCGGCGCTTCGTGTTCGTCGATTCCCACTGCCACCTCGATTTCCCCGAACTCTCCGGCCGGCTCGACCAGGTGCTGGCCGCCATGCGCGCCAACCGGGTCAGCCATGCCTTGTGCGTTTCGGTGGCGCTGGAGACCTTCCCCCGCGTGCTCGAACTCGCGCAGGGCCACGCCAACCTGTACGCCTCGGCGGGCAAGCACCCGGACCATACGGACGGCGCCGAGCCGACGGTGGAGTCGCTGGTCGAACTGGCCGCGGATCCGAAGGTAGTCGCCATCGGCGAGACCGGGCTGGATTACTACCGGCTCACCGGCGA
>DATMWM010000463.1:0-15365 GCA_035562535.1 Rhodocyclaceae bacterium
CTGCTGCGGGCCGACCCGGTCGAGCACGGCGTAGTCCAGGCCGGTGATGTCCAGGTCGCGCCCGCGCGTGCTCTCGGCATGTTCGAGGAACACCTGCTCCGCGTGGAAATAGGGGAACAGCTTCGATCCGTCGCGGCGCCCTAACGCGGGCGCCAGCCTGAGGGCGAAGTTGCGGGCGATCTGCCAGTCCGGCAGGGCCTCGCCGGGCGGCGCGACCGCGCGGCGCACGCGGCTCACGCGCCGCTCGGAGTTGGTGACAGTGCCTTCCTTCTCGCCCCAGGTGGCGGCGGGAAGCAGCAGGTCGGCGAACTCCGCGGTCTCGGTGTTCCGGTAGGCTTCCTGCAGGACGACGAACTCGCAGCGCTCCAGCGCCTCGCGCACGCGCGCCTGGTCCGGCAGCGACTGGGCCGGGTTGGTGCAGGCGATCCACAGGGCCTTGATCCCGCCCTGGCGCACCGCCTCGAAAAGCTCGACCGCCGTCTTCCCGGGGCGGTCCGGTACGGCGTCCACCCCCCACAGGCGGGCGACTTCGGCGCGGTCCTGCGCGCTCGACAGGTCGCGATGGGCGGAAAGCAGGTTGGCCATGCCACCCACTTCCCGTCCTCCCATCGCGTTCGGTTGGCCGGTCAGCGAGAAGGGCCCCGCGCCGGGCTTGCCGATCTGGCCGGTGGCCAGGTGCAGGTGTATCAATGCGGCGCCGTTGTGGGTGCCGTGGGCGGATTGGTTCAGCCCCTGGCACCACAGCGAGAGCGCCGCCCGCGCCCTGCCGAAGATGCGTGCGGCGGCGACGATGTCCTCCGCGGCGACGCCGCAGATTCGCGCGGCCGCGGCCGGCGTGGCCTCGCGCACCGCGTCGCGCAGCGCCGGGAAGCCCTCGGTGTGCGCGTCGATGAATTCGGCATCGACCAGCCCTTCCCAGAGCAGCACGTGCAGCATGGCGTTCAGCAGCACGATGTCGGTGCCGGGCAGGATCGCCAGGTGCAGGTCGGCGCTGGCCGCGGTGTCCGTGTGCCGCGGGTCGATCACGATCAGCTTCAGGTCCGGGTTCGCCGCCCTGGCGTCCTCGATCCGGCGGAAGACGATCGGGTGGGCGTAGGCGGTGTTCGAGCCGGCGATCAGGATGCAGTCCGCCAGCGCCAGGTCCTCGTAGCTGCAGGGCGGGGCGTCGGCGCCCAGCGTGAGCTTGTAGGCCGAGACCGCCGAGGACATGCACAGCCGGGAATTGCTGTCTATGTTGTTGGTGCCGATCAGCCCCTTGGCGAGCTTGTTGAAGACGTAGTAGTCCTCGGTCAGGAACTGCCCGGAAACGTAGAAGGCGACCGCGTCCGGGCCGTGCCGGCGGACGATCTCGGCGAAGCGTTGGGCGGCGTGGCCGAGCGCCTCGTCCCAACCGACCCTGGCGCGCGCGTCGCCGCGGCTGCAGCGCAGTTCGGGGTACAGGGCGCGTGCGGCCGGATGCGCCGTCAGATGCAGCGTCGAGCCCTTGGTGCAAAGGCGGCCGAAGTTGGCCGGGTGGTCCGGGTCGCCGCGCACTCCGGTGATGCGGCTGCCGTCGTGCTCGACGAGCACGCCGCAGCCTACGCCGCAATAACAACAGGTGGTTCGGGTTTCCTGCATGCCGCCTCCTCCGGGTCGAGGGGCAGCAAGGGCCATGCCAAGCGGTTTACGGTGCCGCGGGGCGGGGCTAGCGGCGCTCCCGCGCGCCGCGCTGGTGCATGCGGCGCGCAGGATGCCTCATGTTGGGACGTGCGGTTGCCTCACCGGCTGGCGAGGATCTGCGCCAGCAGCCTGCCGTCCTGCGGGCCGAGCAGGTGGTCGGCGGACACCGGGATCGAGCGGGCGCGGCCGCGCAGGCGCGGCACGTTGTTCATGTCCTGGCTGTAGGCCGGCACGATGCCGTCGCCGATGCCGAAGGGCGCATTGCGCACGATCGAAACGTACTCGATGTCCGGATGCGGCTGGGCGTTGAGCCAGTAGAGCGTGGTTCCCGGCTGGGCCGGCGCCAGGTCGATAAGCACCGGCCAGGACTGCTTGACCGCGCGATAGGCCTGGCCGCCGAAGATGTCCTTGAAGATGTTCAGCGGGCCGCCGGCGTGGGTCACGTCCAGGGCCTGCAGCGCCCGCTCGGTGCCCAGGTGCGGCGTGGCGATGGTGACCAGGCGGCGGACCTGGCCGACCTCGCGCACCAGGGCCATGCGGCCGACCACGCCGCCGGCCGAGTGCCCGACCAGGGCGATCGGCTCGCCGCGATGGCGTGCCTCGATCGCGCGCAGGGTCTGCGCCAGCGCGTCGGCCTGGACCGCCAGCGGCGCGGTCGAGGGCAGTTCGAGCGTGTAGACCTTGTTGCGGGCGTCGGGGACGCGCGCCGGCAGCACCGGGCCGGCCAGGCCCGGGACGATGATGCCCGCGTACTGCCAGCCGCCCAGGGCGAGTTCGGCGATCACGCCGCTGGACTCCCAGGAGGCGGCGTCGCCCAGGTAGCCGTGCGCCAGCAGGGCGACGTCGGCGCGTGCGGTCGCGGATGCGGCCAGGGCGAAGGCCGCGAGCAGGGTTCGGAATGGTTTGCGCATCGGTCAGCTCCTTAGCATATAAGCAGAAACTTATATACTAGAGCCTCGGAAAATGCAACTGCCTGGCGGCGGCAGGCGCGGTTGGGACGGCCTCAGTGCAGGCGCGCCGCCGCCGGCAGGGCCGCCCGGATGCGGGCGGCCAGGTCCTCGTAGCCGATCACCTTTTCGACGATCGCGTCGGCACCGGCGTTCCGGGCGCCGTCGCGCCAAGTCGGGTCCACGATCCCGGTGAGCAGGACGATCCGCGTGCGCGCGCCCTGCGGCAGGGTGCGCAGGGTCTGGCAGGTCTCGATGCCGTCGAGGCCGGGCAGCTTGCCGTCCAGGATGACCAGGGACGGCCGGGTTTCGGCGAAGGCGCGGATGGCCGCCTCGCCGCTGGCGCATTCCTCGACCTCGTAGCCCTCGCGCTCCAGGATGCGGCGCACCAGCATGCGGTCGCTCTCCTGGTCGTCGACCACCAGGGCGGTCGGCCGCGGCGCGACGGCCGCGGGCGTCGGCGCGGGTGCGGCGGCTGCGGGCGCGTCCGGCAGCCAGTGCCCGAGCGCGGCATACAGCGTTTCGCGCCGGAACGGCTTGGTCAGGTAGTCGTCCATGCCGGCGGCGATGCAGCGGCCGCGGTCGCCCTCGACCGCGTAGGCGGTCAGCGCGATGATCGGCGTGCGCGGCAGGCCGCCGTCCTCCTCCAGCGTGCGGATCCTGCGGGTCGCCTCGAAACCGTCTACCAGCGGCAACTGGCAGTCCATCAGGATGGCGTCGTAGCCGCCCTGCCTGGCCTTGGCGAGCGCCTCCACGCCGTCTTCGGCCGTCTCGGTCTCGATGCCTGCGGCGGTGAGCATGGCCGCGGCGATCTCCCGGTTGACCGGGTTGTCCTCGACCAGCAGCACCCGGCCCCTGAGCGAGGGCAGCGGGGCCTGAGCCGGCGCGCCCGCGTCGTTCAGCAGCGTTGTGTCCGACCCCTGGCGCAGAGGAACCGTGAACCGGAACACCGATCCGCGACCCGGACCGCTGTCCAGCGACAGCCGGCCTCCCATCAGTTCGACGAGCTGGCGGGCAATGGCCAGTCCGAGACCGGTGCCGCCGAAGCGGCGGGAGTGCGAGCGGTCGGCCTGGGCGAACGCCTCGAAGATCCGCGCCTGTTCGTCCGGTGCGATGCCGATGCCGGTGTCGACGATCGAGAACACGACGGTCTGGACGTGCCGCCTGCCGGAGCCGGGACCGGGCGCGACGCTCACCCGCACCGAGCCCTGCTCGGTGAACTTCACCGCGTTTCCGACCAGGTTGGTGAGCACCTGGCGCAGACGACCCTCGTCGCCGCGCACCAGCCGGCGGACGTCCGGGGACAGGTCGACCTGGAAGTCCAGGCCCTTGCTGCGCGCCCGCTGGCCGAGCAGGTCGGTGACGTCCAGCACGGCGCGCTTGAGGTCGAAGTCGGCCTCGGCGAGTTCGAGCTTGCCCGCCTCGATCTTGGAGAAATCCAGGATCTCGTTGACCAGTTCCAGGAGGTTCTCGCCGGAGCGCGATATGGTCTCGACATAGCGCCGCTGCCGGGGATCCAGCGGCGTGTCGAGCATGAGCTGGGCCACCCCGAGCACGCCGTTCATCGGCGTGCGGATCTCGTGGCTCATGTTGGCGAGGAAGGTAGACTTGGCCTTGTTCGCCGCCTCGGCGGCCTCGCGCGCCGCCTGGGTTTCCCCGAGGGCGCCGGCAAGCTGGATGCGCAGGCGAATCAGCTCCGCGGTGGTCTTCTGGACGCGCCGCGCGTTGGCCACCGCGATGAACAGGAAGAACACCAGCATGCTCGCCAGGATCTGGTGGTCCGGCAGCCCGGTGGCCCAGAGGTAGATCGCCCCCGGCAGCAGCACCGGCATCGCCATGGCCAGATAGGCGACGAAGATGCCGTTCAGGCTGAACATCGCCACCGCGGCCGTGCCGATCATGGCGACGATCATCACCGTCTGGTAGGGGCTGCCCTCCGGCGGGTAGAGGACGGTTCCGATCATGCCCCAGACCGCACCCGCGGCCAGCGTGCCGAGGATGAAGCGCTGCACCCAGGGTTCCAGATCGTCCGGTCCCGGCCGCGCCTGGCGATAGGAAAGGATCAGTGCGTAGCGGCCGAGCGAGACCACGTTGTTGGCGATCAGCCAGGCGTTCAGCAGCCAGGGCTCGGTGAAGGGCCGCAGGATCAGCCAGATGATCACCGAGAACACCAGGGCCATCACCAGGGTGAACGGGGTCAGCCGGTAGACCAGGTCCACCAGCTCGGCTCGTACCAGATGGTCCAGCCTGGGGTCCGGCCCGGGCTGCGGCGTTCCTTCCGCCGCCGATGCGGTCGCGGCGCCGCGCAGCGTGCCGGGCGGGAGGCGGCGGGCGCCGAAGATGTGCATGGCGATCATAGGGGCGTCCAGTCCTGGCAGTCGGGCGGCGATGATCCGCATGATAGCTTGGGAAGCCGCGCCGAACCTAATGACGGCGCGATTGGCCGACGCGCAGGCCGGCGGGCTCCGGCGCTTGACGAGGGTCCGGCGGATGGCGTGTAGTAGCGGGCTGCCGCCGTCCGGGTGTTGGCGACCGGCCTTGCGGCGGCGCGGCGGGACGGTTTCCGGGGAGAATTCAAGCTCATGAAAGTCGGTTTCATCGGTTTGGGCATCATGGGGCGCCCGATGGCCCTGAATCTGGTCAAGGGCGGCCACGCGCTGCACGTCTGGAGCCGCCGCCCGGAATCCATGCAGCCGCTGCTCGCCGCCGGCGCGACGGGGCATGATAGCGCGGCCGGGGTGACGACTGCCTGCGACGTGGTTATCACCATGGTCTCCGACGCGCCGGACGTGGAGCAGGTGGCCCTGGGCCTGAACGGCGTGGCCGACGGCGCCCGCGACGGACTGGTGTTCGCGGACATGAGCACCATCGCGCCGGCCGCCGCAAGGTCGATCGCCGCCCGGCTGCGCCAGCGCGGCATCGCCATGCTGGATGCGCCGGTGTCGGGCGGCGAGACGGGCGCGATCGCCGGCACCTTGTCGATTATGGTCGGCGGCGAGCCAGCGGCGTTCGAGCGGGTCAGGCCGTTGTTCGAGTGCATGGGCAAGGCGATCACCCTGGTGGGGCCGAGCGGCGCGGGCCAGGTCGCCAAGGCCTGCAACCAGATCGTCACCGGCATGGGCGTGGCGGCGGTGGCCGAGGCGTTCAACTTCGCCCGCCGCAGCGGGGTGGACCCGGCCAGGGTGCGCGAGGCCCTGCTCGGCGGCTTCGCCTACAGCCGGATCCTCGAGAACCATGGCGAGCGCATGCTGCAGCGCAACTTCAAGCCCGGCTTCAAGGCCTGGATGCACCAGAAGGACCTGCGCATCGTCATGGAATCCGCCCACCAGCTCGGCCTGGCGCTGCCCGGCGCGGCTGCGGTGGCGCAGATATTCAACGCCATGGTCGGCAGCGGGCTGGGAGAGGAGGACTCGGTGGCCATGCTCAAGCTGCTCGAACGGCTGAGCGACCCGCAGTGAAGCCGGCCGGAACTCCCGGGGATCCGGGCGGCCCGACCGGGCGCGGCCGCGCATGAGGGTCGGCTTCGTCGGCCTGGGCGTCATGGGGCGCCCGATGGTGCTCAACCTGCTGCGGGCAGGGCATGAACTGTTCGTCCATGCGCGCCGGCCGGAGGCGGTCCGGCCGCTCGTCGAGGCCGGCGCCACCGCCTGCGGCTCGCCGCGCGAGGCCGGCGTCCGGTCCGAGGTGGTTTTCACCATGGTCACCGGCAGCGAGGACGTGGAGCAGGTGGCGGTCGGTCCCGGCGGACTGATCGAGGCGGCCGGCGTCGCGGGCCATTTCCATACCCTGATCGACATGAGCACGATCGCCCCCGCGACCGCACGCTCGGTGGCGGCGCGCCTGGAGCAAGCGGGGATCGACATGCTGGACGCGCCGGTTTCGGGTGGCGAGCAGGGGGCGATCCAGGCCAGCCTGGCGATCATGGCCGGCGGCCGGCCCGAGGTGCTGGAGCGGGCGCGGCCGCTGCTGCGGACGCTCGGCCGGACCATCGTGCACGTCGGCCCGAACGGCGCCGGGCAGGTGGCCAAGGCCTGCAACCAGATGGTCATGGTGGCCGGCATCCAGGCCTGCGCGGAGGCGATGCTGCTCGCGCGGGCGAACGGGGTGGATCCGGCGAGGGTGCGCCAGGCGCTGCAGGGCGGCTCGGCCGCCAGCCGGGTGCTGGATATCCTGGGCGAGCGCATGGTCGGGCGGAACTTCGCCGCCGGCATCGAGGCGCGGCTGCATCACAAGGATTTCGGCATCCTGATGCGGGAGGCCTTCCGGCTCGGGGTGCCGCTGCCGCTGATGGCCCAGGTCTGGCAGCAGTTGAACGCCCTGACCGGCCACGGCTGGGGCCGCGAGGACACTTCCAGCCTGCTGCGCGTGCTGGAGAGCCAGTCGGGGAAGGAGCGGGTGGAATAGGCCTGAAGGCGTGGAGTTCACCGCCGCGCCGGACACCGACCCTCCGACGGTGGGATACGGGCTTGCGCCCTATCCCACCCTACGTGCTGGAGAGCCAGCCGGGGAAGGAGCGGTAGGGTGGAATAGGCCCGAAGGCGTGTATTTCACCGCTGCGGCGGACACCGACCCTCCGACGGTGGGATACGGGCTTCGCCCTATCCCACCCTACGTGCCGGAGAGCCAGTCGGGGAAGGAGCAGTAGGGTGGAATAGGCCCGAAGGGCCGTATTCCACCGTCAGAGGAAGGTTTTTCGCAGGGTTGGCGGCCTGGTTCAGCGGTGGGATACGGCCGTTTCACGACCTATCCCACCCTACGAGGATTCCGCCAGGATGCGCGGCGCACAGACCCGGTCAGCGTTTGCGCTGCAAGCGCGTTAAGCAGGTTTCGGAGGATACACGGCATGCACAGGACCCGTTCCGGCTGGATCATCGCCCTGGCGCTGGCGGGCTGCGCGGCGTACCCGACCCGGGCGCCGGAGGTTTCGCTCGCCAACATCGACATCGTCGAGGCCGGGCTGCTGGAGCAGCGCTTCGCCCTGAAGCTGCGGGTGCTCAATCCGAACGACGCGGACATCCCGGTGACCGGCCTGTCCTTCGACATCGACATCAACGGCCAACCCTTTGCCAAGGGGGTGAGCAACAAGCCGGTGCTGATCCCCAGGCTGGGCGAGGCGGTGCTCGAAGTGGATGCGCTGAGCAACCTGGGCGGCGTGCTGCGCCAGATCCAGGAATTCGCCAAGGGCGACCGGGAGGGGCTGGATTACCGGATCCGCGGCCGCCTGATCACTGGCAGCCTGGGCAGCGTGCCCTTCGAGTCCCGCGGCGAGGTCAAGCTGCCGCGCCTGCCGGCCGAGCGTGCCCCGGTCCGGGGCATCTGATCAGGCGCCCCGCGGCTGGCCGTAGCTGGCGAACTTGGCCAGCACGGTCTCCATCTCCGATTCCGGCAGCAGCCGCGGCGGCCCGAGCTGGACCGTCCGCCAGTACTGCTCGCACAGGGTCTCCAGTTCCACCGCCAGGTCGAGCGCGTGGCCGAGGTCGCGGCCGAACACCAGCATGCCGTGGTTGCCGAGCAGGCAGGCACAGCGCTCCTCCAGGGCGGCGAGCGCGTGGTCCGAGAGGGCCTGGGTGCCGAAGGTGGCGTAGGGCGCGCAGCGCAGGGTGCTGCCGCCGAAGCGCGCGATCATGTAGTGGAAGGGCGGGATGTCGCGGCCCTGGCAGGCCAGCGCCGTGGCGAAGGGCGAGTGGCAGTGGATCACCGCCCCGGCCTCGGGCCGCCGGGCGTAGAGGTCGCGGTGGAAGCGCCATTCCGACGACGGCGCGCGCGCGCCCGACCAGCTTCCGTCCAGGCGCATCGGCACCATGTCCTGCGGCGTGCTCCGCTCGTAGGGCAGGCCGGTGGGCGTGACCAGGAAACCCTCCGCGCAGCGCACGCTCGCGTTGCCGGCGGTGCCGCGGTTCAGCCCTTCCGCCGACAGCCGGCGGGCGGTGTCCAGCAGCGCGTCGCGGAGCTGCTGCTCGTTCATGCCCGCTCGGGGAACAGCGCGGCGAGTTCGCCCGGGGCGGCCGCGCCGCGCTCGCAGACGATCGCGGTGACCAGCCCGGCCGGGGTGACGTCGAAGGCGGGATTGGCCACCTGCGTCGCCTCCGAGACCAGCGCGAGGCTGGCGATGCCGCCGGCGTCGTCCAGCCCGGCGACCCGGCGCAGTTCGCCGCCGTCGCGCTCTTCGATCGGGATGCGGCCGCCGTCCGGGCAGGACCAGTCGATGGTCGAGCCGGGGGCGGCGACGTAAAACGGCACCCCTGCAGCCGACGCCGCCAGCGCCTTCAGATACGTGCCGACCTTGTTCGCCACGTCGCCGTTGCGCGCGATCCGGTCGGCGCCGACGATCACCGCGTCCACCCGGCGCTCGCGCAGCAGCAGCCCGGCCGCGTTGTCGGCGATCAGGGTGTGCGGCACGCCGGAACGGCCCAGCTCCCAGGCGGTGAGCAGCCCCTGGTTGCGCGGCCGGGTCTCGCTCACCCAGACATGGATCGGCAGGCCTGCCGCCTTCGCGGCATAGACCGGCGCCAGCGCCGTGCCGTGGGCGGCGGTGGCGAGCCAGCCGGCGTTGCAGTGGGTCATCACGTTGAGCGGCTTGCCCGCCGCGGCGAGGTTCTCGATCAGTGCCAGGCCGTGCCGGCCGATGGCGGCGTTCGCCTGTGCATCCTCGGCGGCGATCGCCTGCGCCTCGTCCCAGGCCGCTTCGGCGCGCCGGCCCGGCGCCAGGGGTTCGAGCCGGCGGCGCACGCGATCCAGCGCCCAGCGCAGATTGACCGCGGTCGGCCGGGTGGCGGCCAGCAGGGCCGTGGCCCGGTCGAGCGCCGCGTCCGAGGCATCGGCGCGCATCGCCAGCGCCAGGCCGTAGGCGGCGGTCACGCCGATCAGCGGCGCGCCGCGGACCTGCATGCTGCGGATCGCCCTGGCCGCCGCGTCCAGCGTGGCCAGCCGCACGACCTGTTCGCGGTGCGGCAGCAGCGTCTGGTCGAGGATCAGGACCGACTCGTCCTCGGCGTGGATCGGGCGCAGGTCGGGAAGCAGTTCGGTCACGGATAGGGATGGCGCGGCGGACGGGCCGCCATTCTATCCCGCCCGGACCGTGCGTTCAGGGCAGAACGATGTCGAAGCGCGCCACCGTCTCGCCGCCCGCAGCCGGCTTTTCCATCCTGGCCATCAGCCGTTGCTGCTGCTCGCGGCCGAGGCGCTGGAGCAGGAAGTCCTCGCGGTTCTCGGGCGCATCGGGAAAGTAGAGCTGGGTGTAGAACGGCCGGCCGCCCGGGACGGTTACCGCGAAATGGATGTGCGGCGTGCGCCCGCTGTAGGCCCTGGGCAGCACGGTGCGGAAGCGGAAGGCGCCGCTCGCGTCCGTGGTCTCCTGGCCCCAGCCCTGGAAACCGCGGTCGACCGGCGCCGGCGAGTCGTCCTTCTCGTGGTGGTAGCGCCCCTTCGCATTGGTCTGCCAGATCTCCACCCTGGCGCCGCCCACCGGCGCGCCCGCGCGGTCGAGGATGCGGCCCGCGACGACCAGCGGCTGCCCCTCGGCCGCCTGGTCGCCGTAGCGCGCCAGGTCCGGGTCGGACTCCTTCGGGAAGGTGATCGGGTAGAACGGGCCGCGCGGCTGGGCCGGCGTGGCCGCCTGGTTCTGCGCCAGCGCGCCGCCGCCCGGCAGGGCAAGCAGCGCGGCCGCCAGCAGCACGACAGGCGCAGACGCGGTAGTTGACATCGGATCCTCCGTTGCTCGTTTCACGCCGGTTCTGACAGAATGGGCCGCCATCGGTTTCACGCGCCGCCCATGCCCTCTTTCCCACTGGAAATCGAATCGCGCCTGCCCTGGGTGGGCACGACCATCTTCACCGTGATGTCGCGCCTGGCCCAGGAGCACGGCGCGATCAACCTGTCCCAGGGCTTCCCGGACTTCTCGGCGCCGGGCGAGCTGTTCGACCGCGCGGCCCGGCACATGCACGCGGGCGCCAACCAGTATGCGCCCATGGCCGGCGCGCCGGCGCTGCGCGCCGCGATCGCCGCCAAGGTCGAGTCGCTCTACGGCGCGCGCTACGACCCGGAGCTGGAGATCACGGTCACCGCCGGCGCCACCCAGGGCATCTACACGGCCGTGGCGGCGATGGTGCGGCCGGGCGACGAGGTGATCGTCTTCGAGCCGGTGTACGACTCCTACGTGCCGGCGATCGAGCTGAACGGCGGCCGGGCGCTGCGCGCGCGGCTGAACTTCCCGGACTACCGGCCGGACTGGGACGCGGTGCGCGCACTGGCGGGCCCGCGCACGCGCATGATCATGATCAACACGCCGCACAACCCGAGCGGCGCGGTCTGGGATGCCGAAGACATGGCGCGGCTGGAGGCGATCGTCGAGGGCACCGGCATCGTCGTGGTGGCCGACGAGGTCTACGAGCACATCGTCTTCGACGGCGCCAGGCACGAGAGCGCCGCGCGCTACCCGGGGCTGGCGCGGCGCAGCTTCATCGTCTCGTCCTTCGGCAAGACCTATCACATCACCGGCTGGAAGATCGGCTACGTCCTCGCTCCGCGCGAGCTCACGGCCGAGTTCCGCAAGGTGCACCAGTACCTCGTGTTCTGCGTCAATCACCCGGCGCAGCTCGCGCTCGCCGAGCACATGGCCGAGCCCGGCCGCCACCTCGGGCTGGCCGGCTTCTACCAGGCCAAGCGCGACTTCTTCCTGCGCCAGCTGGAGGGCTCGCGCTTCGAGCCGCTGCCCTGCCGCGGCACCTACTTCCAGCTCGCCCGCTACGGCCGCATTTCGGACGAGCCGGACACCGCCTTCTGCGAGCGGCTCACGCGCGAGCACGGCGTGGCCGCGATCCCGGTCTCGGTGTTCTACGGCGAGCCGCAGGACCACCGGGTGATCCGCTTCTGCTTCGCCAAGAACGAGGACACCCTGGCCCGCGCCGGCGAGCGGCTGCGGGCGGTGTAGTCCCGGCGCCGCATGACGTTCCGCTGCTACGCCCAGCGGCTGCTCAATCCCTTCCGCGGCGCGATGCACGTCGTCAAGCGCGGCGGCGCCGAGGCGGTCACGGTCGACGGCCTGCACTGGGACATCTACGTCGCCATGGAGGACATGCTGGACGCATTGTGGGGCGTGCAGCGGGTGCAGGTGGCCGACATCCGCTTCGGCAGCTGGTCGGAGCACAAGGGGCTCAAGCGCGGGCCGCGCTACCCCTCGGAGGATTTCCGCCTCATGGCGGCGCAGGGCCAGGCGCTCTACGAGCATCTGACCCGGGTCCACGGCCAGGTGCCGTTCCCCTTCGCCGACCGGCACGAGCTGTGGCTGCTCGACCCGGAGCGCCGGCCGCTGGCGCTGCTGCACAGCGTGGTCGACCCGGACGAGATCGAGCCCGACCCGCGGCTCGACTGGCGCGCCGGCATGGCCGCGCGCGAGCGCTTCGCCAGCCCGGCGATGGAATCGATCGGCGCGCGGCCGTCCGACGCCGCGCTCTATCTGGCCGGCTATGTCAACGCCGCCGCCGGTCCCGAGCCTGCGGCGCAGTGGTTCCTGCGCGAGGCCGACGGTTCCGGCCGCGGCCTGCAGGTGCTCGGGGCGGAGTCCGAGCTCGCCGGGCGGATGCTGCCGGCGGCCGCGTTCCCGCCGCTGCTGCTCGCCAACCCCGGCCACGACGAGGCCCATCGCCGCCTGATCGACGACTTCCTGGCCTGGCAGGCGCCCTGGCTGCTCTGCCTGCCGCTGGAGCCCGCGCTGCGCCGGACGATCGAGCGCCAGGCCCGCGCCCAGGCCCAGACGATCTCGGACAATCACCGGCTGTATCCCGAAGTCATCGACGCGGAGGGCATCCGGGCCGCCCGGGTGGAGGCGGTGATGCGGCGCAGCCAGGCCGCGCGCGTACCGGCACCGGAAGAGAACGTGCCGCCGTTCTATATCGAGCTGGATCCGGGGCCGTCGGACCAGCCCTGACGCTCCGCGCGGCTGCCGAAGAACTTCGCCGGATCGCCCCGCCGACTCATTCCTCCCCGAACACCGCCGCCCAGAGCCGCCGCACCGCCTCGCGCAGCGATGCGACCGTGCCAGGGTCGACGCGGGCCTGCTGGGCGCCGTTCAGCCGCAGGCGGTGCTGCAGGTGCCGGTACTCCCGGTAGGCATTGCGCACCGCGTCGGCCAGTTCGCCCGGGATCAGGCCGAGGTCGGCGGCGATGCGCAGCAGCGCGATGTTGCCCAGGTTGCCGGTGAGCTGCGGATACGCGTGGGCGTGGCCGAGCACCAGGTACTGCACCATGAACTCCACGTCGATCAGCCCGCCGCGGTCGTGCTTGAGGTCGAACAGCGGGCTCTTGCCGGAATGCGCGTCGCGCATCTTCTGGCGCATCTCCAGCACCGCGCGCCGCAGTTCCGCGAGGTCGCGCGGCTTGCGCAGCACCTCGATGCGGATCTCCTCGAAGCGGCGGCCGATGTCCGCGTCGCCGGCGCACCAGCGCGCGCGGGTCAGCGCCTGGTGCTCCCACATCCAGGCCGATTCCATCTGGTAGTGGCGGAACGCCTCCACCGGGCTGACCAGCAGCCCGGCCTCGCCGCTCGGCCGCAGCCGCAGGTCGGTCTCGAAGAGGATGCCGGCGGTGGTGCGGCTGGTGAGCCAGGTGCTGATGCGCTGGGCGAGCCGCGCGTAGGTGTCCGGCGCCTCCGGGTGCTCGTCCTCGTACAGGAACACCAGGTCCAGATCGGAGGCGTAGCCGAGCTCCTTGCCGCCGAGCTTGCCGTAGGCGACCACGGCGAAGCGCGGCTCGCCGCAGTGGCGGCCGCGCAGCTTGCGCCAGGTCAGCCGTATGGTCAGGTCGAGCATCAGGTCGGCGAGCGCGGACAGGTGGTCCGCCAGCCGCTCCACGGTCAACACGCCGGCCAGGTCCTGGGTCAGCAGGCGGAACACCTGGGCGTGATGCGCCTCGCGCATGACGTCCATCTGCCGTTCCATGTCCGGTTCGAGCTCGTCGAGCTGCCGTTCCAGCTCTGCCCGGAACTCGGGCCACTGCGGGATCGCCTCGAGCAGCCGGGGGTCGAGCAGCTCGTCGAGCAGCACCGGGTGGCGGGTCAGGTACTCGGCCGCCCAGGACGACGCGCTCATCAGGTCGGCCACCTTGCGCATGGCATGCGGATACTGCTGCAGCAGGGCGAGGTAGGCGCCGCGGCGGCTGATCGCGTCGAGCAGGTCGAGCAGCCGCGCGAGCGTGGCGTCCGGGTTGGCGGTGGCGGCGCTGGCCTCCACCGCGCGCGGGATGACCGCGTCGAAGCGGCTGCGTATCGCCGCCGGCATCTCCCGGTAGCGGCCGCTGACACGCATCGCGCCCAGGCGCTGCGCCACCGATTCCGGGTCGCGGTAGCCCAGCCGGCCGAGCTCGGCGGCGGTGGCGCCGCCGTCCCCGGCGCCGTTCCAGACCGCCGACAGGCCGTGTTCGGCGTGCGAGGGATCGGCGAACACCGCCTCGAAGTGGCGGCTGACCGCGGCGCGATGGTCGTCCAGTTCGGCCAGGAAGCCCTCGACGCTGGAGAATCCCATGCCGAGCGCGACCAGTTCCCGGTCGCGCGCGTTGTCCGGCAGGTCGTGGGTCTGGCGGTCGTCGAGGTATTGCAGCCTGTGCTCGACCCGCCGCAGGAAGTCGTAGGCGGCCGAGAGTTCGCCCACGGCCGCCGCGTCCAGGATGCCCTTCTGCAACAGCCGGTCCAGCACCTGGAGCGTCGGCCGGATGCGCAGCGCCGGGTCGCGGCCGCCGCGGATCAGCTGGAACACCTGGGCGACGAACTCGATCTCGCGGATGCCGCCCGGCCCGAGCTTGACGTTGTTCGCCATGTCGCGCCGGGTCACCTCGCGGCGGATCTGCGCGTGCAGACCGCGCATGGCGTTGAAGGCGCCGTAATCCAGGTACTTGCGATAGACGAAGGGCCGGGCGATGGATTCCAGCTCGGCCACCCGCGCGCCGGTCATCGGCCGCGCCTTGATCCAGGCATAGCGCTCCCACTCGCGGCCCTGGGTGATGAAATAGTTCTCCAGCATGTCGAAGTTCGCCACCAGCGGCCCGGAGTCGCCGTTCGGGCGCAGGCGCATGTCCACGCGGAAGACCTGCCCGTCGCCGGTCATGTCGGCCAGCGCGTCGATCAGGCGCCGGCCCAGCCGCGTGTAGAACTCGAAATTGCTGGTGCGCACCGGTCCGGCGCTCTCGCCTTCCTCCGGATAGACGAAGATCAGGTCGATGTCCGAGGACACGTTCAGCTCGCGCCCGCCCAGCTTGCCCATGCCGAGGACGATGAAGTCCTGCTCCCCGGCGCGCTGTCCGCCCGGCTGCCCGTGGCGTTCCTGCAGCGCCGGCAGCAGAACGTCGATCGAACGGGTCACGGCGAGTTCGGCCAGCGCGCTCATGGTCCCGGTGACCTCGGCCAGGCTCGCCAGGCCGGCCAGGTCGCGCACCGCCACGTGGGCGAGCACCCGCTGGCGCAGGCGGCGCAGGCGCGGCTTGAGCGCGTCCTCGGTGAGCGGCTCGCGGTCCAGCCAGGCGGCCATGCCGGCCGGGGTCAGCGGCTCGTGCGCGCTCGCCGCCACCTCTTCGCGGAGCACCGGCTTATTCTCGAACAGGCGCTGCAGGGTACGGGACAGGCCTACGGCCCGGTCGAGCGCAGTCGGGTCCAGTCGGGCGGACAGGGGTGGCGGCATGGAGAGATCCGATCGGAGGTAGAATCGGCGCGGGGCCGGAAGTCCGTCCATTCTATCGGCTGCGCGCCAGCCCATCACGCGATGCGCCCCACCC
>DATMWM010000464.1:0-3987 GCA_035562535.1 Rhodocyclaceae bacterium
CAATATGGGGGATCCGCTTGGTTCCAGCTGCGTGATCTTCGGCTGTCGGGAGTGCTGCGGGCATTCTGGTACCTGAGTTCAGGGAAGAATGAACGACGGCGGTCGGCCGGTTGCAGCCCTATGCAAGGTCGCTGGTCAGCGCGATGATTCCGCCCGGTCAGGTGCCGTCAGATTCAGCGGTCAGCTCAGTCTGGATTCCGCAAACTTGGTGGGCTCGACCTGTTCAGCCGGCGCGGGCGCAGGTGCCGCCAGGCGACTATGCCGATCACCGGCAGCGCGGCGAGCACCAGGATCTCCTCAATCCCCAGGGCCTCGATCTCGCCACTCCACCAGGCCACGGCGACGCGCAGCGCCTCGTAAATCAGGACGCTGAAACCGAAGGCGATCAGGATCCCGCCAATTCTCTGCATGCTTAATTCGCTCCATCATGAACCCAGCGCAGCAGCGCGTCCTGGGCGGGGCGCGTGGCCGCGGCATCCGGGTGGTTGGCGATGAACACCACGATCCAGCGCCGACCGGCGCGATCGAGAACATAGCCGGCGACGCCGCGCACGCCGCGCAGCGAACCGGTCTTCAGGTGCGCGCGTCCGGCCGCCGCGGTGCCCGCCAGCCGCGAGCGCGCGGTCCCGTCGACGCCGGCGATTGCCAGCGAGCCGGCGAACTCTGGCAAGAGCGGCCCGGCCCAGGCTGCGGCGAGCAGACGCGCCAGGCTGCCGGCGGAGATACGCTCGCTGCGCGACAGGCCCGAGCCGTTCTCGATGACCAGTTCCGGGAAATCCAGCCCGTCCTGTTGGAGCACATCGAGCACGGCGCGCGCCCCGTCTTCCTCGCGCGCCGGCCGCGCGCCGCGTTCCGCGCCCAGCGTGAGCAGCAACTGGCGCGCCATCGCGTTGTTGCTCAGCTTGTTCATGTCGCGCAGCAACTGCGCGAGCGGCGGCGAATCGACATGGGCGAGCCGCGTCGCCGTGTCGGGCGCGGTGCCTTCGCGCAGCGCGCCGGCAATCGTGCCGCCCGCCTCGCGCCACAGCCGGCGGAAGAGGCCGTCGAAGTAGAGATCGTGGTCAGGCAGGGCGACCTGCAGCACGCGTTCGCCGCATTCACCGGACAGGCTGCCGGTGAGCACCAGCCGCGCCGGCCCGCCCGGATGCCGGAACAGGTCCACGCGCACCGCATCCTTCCATTCGTCGCAGGGGCCGTCCGCCGGTTGCAACAGGTTCGCAATCTCCACCCTGTCCGGAAGCAGCGCAGCGGCCGATTCCACCTTGCCGCGCGCGGCGACCAGGCGTATGGCGATCGAGTTGAAGCCGACGAGCAGCGCGTCCGCGCCGACGTTGTAGGGGCCGAGCGGCTCGCCGTCGAAGGCGCCGGGGTCGTGCGGCGCCGGCGCGAAGCGGCCGCGGTCGAGCACCAGGTCGCCGCCGATATGCCGCAGCCCGGCGGCGCGAAGCTGCTTGATGAGCAGCCACAACTGCTCCACGCCGAGCGCCGGATCGCCCGCGCCACGCAGATAGAGATTGCCCGCCAGCGCCCCGTCGCGCAACGCGGCGTCCGCCAGCGCCTCGGTCCGCCAGCGGTGGGCCGGGCCGAGCACGCGCAGCGCGGCGTAGGCGGTGACCAGCTTGATCAGCGAACCCGGGCTCATAGGCCGGGCGGCGTTCCAGGAGACGATCGCCTCGCCACCCTCCGCCGGTCGCACTACGACCGCAACGTCCGCCGCGGGCACGCCCGCCTGTTCGAGCGCCGCCGCAAGCGGCGGCGGCAACGTGTCGCCAGCGGCCCCGCAGGCCATTGCCGACAGCAAGGCGCAGGCGCTCAGCCTACGGACGGCGGATAAGGCGAATTGGGCGAATGGCATCTTGACGTTCGAGGCCGTTGGGATGGCCGCGAGCGCCGGAGTTCCCGGAAAACCGGGACATCAAAACGGCGACGGCCGCATCAGCGCCGGTGAGTCGCCCGCCGGCCTGGCCCGGCTTCGCAGACCCGCCCAAGGTGCGCGCGACGCGCACTGCATCGGTCGAACTGGCCATCGTCCGCCTGGATGTTCGGAACCGGCCGACCTCGACCGCCACGTCGATCTCCAGCGCGACGTCTGCGATCCTCTCACGCCTTCGGCCTCGGATCGACGATCTGCGTTTCCAGGTCGAAGCGTTCCCGGACCCGCTCCGCGCGAGCGCGGGCGGCAGCGCAGGGGGCGGGGAAGCGGCGCTCGTACCCGAGGGTGGCAAGCAGGTCCCCCGCAGCAGCCTCGAACAGTTCGGTGTCGTCAGGGCTCATCTGCGTGCGCCAATCCCGCAAGCCCGGCGTCGGCGGCAGCCAGGCTTTCTTCGCGGAGCGTCCCCCCTCGTCGCGGGTCCGACCCTCATGAAAGCGCAGCATCGCATCGTCGAACTCGATACCGAGGAAGGCGGCGATATCCCTGCACCCCCGCTCTGGATCGGCCACCAGTTCTTCGTACGATATCTCGTGGTAAAGCTCCGGCACCAGAGCGCGACCGGCGGCGCGGCCACAGTCGACATTCCAGGCCCACCACAGTGCGGCAGTCAGGATCGGTTCGTCCGCCCACGTCGAGAACTTGCCGACGTTTTTCGCGTTCTTCTCCCACTTGAGCGCCGACAGCACCACATCGCGGCCGTCCCGGATCAGGTGGATGAAACGGGCCTTCGGCCACAGGCGATTCAGGAAGGGGATGACGCGCACGTAACTGGGCGTCTTGTCGCCCGCCAGCGGTTTCCCGGCGCGTCTTGCGTACAAGTCGAAGAAGCGGCTGCCGAACTGGGCGTACGGCGTCTGCCCGTCAGGATCGATCAAGCTTTCCAGGTCAGCGCTGGACAAGCCGAGCTTGCGGATTCGATGATAGTCGCCCAGCCGTCGAAGCTGCCCTGGCGTGACCCCCGGTCCTTCCTCGTAGAACTTCGGAATCCAGTGCGTCTCGGGCGTCATGGCGATCCGGGGGTGGGCATCGAGCATTCGTGTCAGCAGCGTGGTCCCCGATCGGGCGCAACCTACCGCGAACACGAAGGGGTTCGGGCTGGACGAGTTCTCGATTGCACCGTGGGCGGTCTCTGTCATTTCAGATCCTTGCTGGCGATGGGTCTGCCGGCGACCCGGCAAACCGGGTAGAGAGCCGGTCGCTTCGTCAAGCGTTCTATACGTCGTCGCTTCTGGGCGATGGATCCTGTACGGGCCATGGAGTTTCTCCCTGGAACGTGAAGGATTTTTCGCGTGCGACGGCCGACATTCTAGTTCAGGGCCCGGCGGAGGGGACCGGCAATACATTGCGATTGGACCGGCCTATCATGCCAATCATCAGAAAAAATTGGACTGGCCGTTGCCGGAGAATTAACTTTGCATGGTGGCGACTCAACCGAGAAAGGCGCAAATCATGTCTAGCGAAGCAAAGTGTCCGTTCGCGGCGATGCACGGTGGCCGAACCACCGTCGGTGCCCAGTCCAATCGCGACTGGTGGCCGGACAAGCTGAACCTGAAGATCCTGCACCAGCACTCGCCGAAGTCCAGCCCGATGGACGGGCGGTTCAACTATGCCGAGGAATTCAGGAAGCTCGACCTTGCCGCCGTGAAGCGGGACCTCCACGCGCTGATGACCGACTCCCAGGACTGGTGGCCTGCCGACTGGGGCCATTACGGCGGGCTGTTCATCCGCATGGCCTGGCACAGCGCGGGGACCTACAGGATCGCCGACGGACGTGGCGGCGCCGGCACCGGCAACCAGCGCTTTGCGCCGGTCAATAGCTGGCCGGACAACGGCAACCTCGACAAGGCGCGCAGGCTGCTATGGCCGATCAAGAAGAAATACGGGAGGAAGATATCCTGGGCCGACCTGATGATCCTGGCCGGCAATTGCGCGCTCGAGTCGATGGGCTTCAAGACGTTCGGCTTCGGCGGCGGACGCGAGGACATCTGGGAGCCGGAGGACGACATCTACTGGGGCAGCGAAAACACCTGGCTGGGCGACAAGCGCTACAGCGG
>DATMWM010000465.1:0-3153 GCA_035562535.1 Rhodocyclaceae bacterium
ACCGCGCCGGTGACCAGCGGCAGCAGAAAGACCAGCACGAAGCCCAGGATCGCGTCCCGGCCCGGCAGGAGGCCGAGGCCGTGGGCGACGCCGTGGGCAAGCAGCAGCGCCCAGCCGCCGAGCGCCCAGCCCAGCGAGGCGGCCGCGCCGTCGCGCCGGACGATCGCGTCGGCGTGCGTCCGCACCCAGCCGGAGGCCAGTCGCCAGACCGGCACGGCCAGCAGCGCCGCACCGGCCAGCGCCACCGCGGGGCTCCAGGCCGCACCCGCCGCCGCGAGCGCCGTCCCCGAGGCGGCGAATTTCAGGTCGCCGCGCAGCCTGGGCGCGGCGGCCGGATCGGCCCGCCCGGCCGCGGTCGGCAGCAGCACCGGCAGCGTGCCGAGCGCCGCCAGACCGATGAAGCCGAGCACGTTCAGGTGCAGGTGGATCAGGCGCAGTTCGCGGGCGTGCTGCGGCAGCGCGACCCAGGCCAGCGCGGCGGCGAGCGCCAGTGCCAGCGCCGCGGCGGAAGCCACATACCAGTAGAGCCCGGGGTGCGGCGCGCCTAGCGCTGCGCGGCCGCGCGCCAGCGTCCAGCCGGCCATGACCGCGCCCGCCGCGAGTCCGGCAGCCGCGGCCATCCCGATGCCCGGTCGCCATGGCGCCGGCAGGCCCAGGGAGGCAACCGCCAGGATGCCGGCGGCGAGCGCCAGCCAGGGCAGGCGCAGGATCCCGCGCGGCGGCTCGCGGCTGCGGCTCAACACCGGCACGAAGTGACTCATCGCCCCGAGGATCAGCGGCATGATGCCGATGGCGAACACCACGTGAGCGGCCGCAGCCGGCGCGGCGGCCTCCGCGCGCCAGAGCGCGAGCCCCGCGCAGAAGGCGGCGACGACGATCGCCACCAGGACCGGCAGCATGCCTGCGGCCTCAGTGGCTGGTTCCGGCGGAACGGGTGATCTTGTTGTGCAGGTTGTACTTGCCGACCGGCTTCTTCGCCGGGATGCGCTTGATTTCCTTCAGCGTGCTTGCGTCGTACACGATGATCGCCCCGTCGTTCTCCCACAGGCTGGCCAGCGCGTACTTGCCGTAGCGGTCGAACTCGATATGCGCGAGCGTCCTGCCGGGCTCGACCTTCACCTCGCCCGCCTTCTCCAGCGTCTTCTTGTCGATCACCTGCAGCACGTGCTTCGATTGCGGGCTCATCATCGAGTCGACCCAGGCGTAGGGCGTGTTCTCGTGGCTGCGCATGAAGAAGCCCGGCCCCGGGGTGGGGATCTGCTTGATCGTCTTCCAGTCCTTCATGTCGATCACGGACACCACGCCCTCCTTGAGGTTCGGCGTGGCCATCACCGTGTGCCCGCCGTATTCCCAGGTGATGCCCGAGCCCAGGTGCGGCATGCCGGGCAGGTCGATGGTCGCCACCTTCTTGCGCACGTCGAGGTTCACCACCTGGCCCTTGCCGCCCTCGCGCGAGGCGCCGATCAGCTCGGAATAGTCCTGGGTGAAGAAGAAGTCGTCCAGCACCTCGGCGAGGAAGGTGCGCCGCGGGTTGAGGAAGCCCGGGATGAAGGCACCTTCCTTGTACTGGAAGTCGTGAATCACGCCGATCGGGATGTCCTCCGCCTTCGGGTCGTAGCTCACCTCCCAGACCTCGGGCACGTCCTTGAGCGCGGCGACGAAGCTGCGCCGCGGCGCGGCATCGTAGACCGCGGACACGCGCGAACTCTGCTTGCCCTCCTTGTCCTTCACCTCGAGCACCTTGAGCAGGTTGAGATCCGCGTCGAGCAGCACCAGGGTGTGCGGCAGGTAGTTCGCCACCGCGACGACCTTGCCGTCGCTCGACACCGCAAGGTTGCGCGTGTTGATGCCGGCGCGAATCTCGGCCACGGTCTTCAGGTTCCAGATGTCGAACTTGGACACCCAGCCGTCGCGCGAGGCGAAAAACACGTGGCGCCCGTCCGGCGTGAACTTCGGCCCGCCGTGCAGCGCGTAGCGCGAGGGGAAGCGGTGGATGCGCTCCAGCTTGTCGCCGTCCAGGATGCTCACGTGCTGGTCGCCCTGCTCCACCACCAGGAACAGATTCATCATGTCGGCGACGAAGACCGGCCCGTCCTGCAACTGCTCCGGCTTGAAATGCACGATGCGCGATTCGCGGATCTGCTTCTCGGTCCAGGACGGCCGCGGGGTCACCGGGGTGTAGATCCAGTCGGCCAGGCCCTGGATCTCGTCGGCGGACAGCTTCGCGGCGAAGCCTTCCATCTGGGTCGCCGGGCGCCCTTCGCGGATCACCTTCAGCGCCTCCGGCTTCTTCAGCCTCTCCAGGTTCTCCGGTAGCAGGGCCGGGCCCATCAGGCCGAGCCGGTCCGCTCCGTGGCAGGCCGCGCAGTGCTGCTTGTAGAGCTCGGCCGGCGGGGCCGCCTGGGCGGCCCCGGTCGCGGCGAGCAGCGCTGGCAGCGCGGCCAGCAGCCGCATCCACGTTCGCATGGACGGCTCCGTCGCGATCAGAGCAGCGCCAGCAGCGGCGCGGCGGAGGCGAAGCTGGCGGCCAGGATCAGGCCGATCAACACGGTCACGTGCAGCAGGGTTTGCATATCAGGCACTCCTCTTCAGCTTGACGTAGGGCGTGAGCTCGACCCGGGGCAGCGGCTGCGCCAGGCCGATCTCCTCGTCGGTCAGGTAGCAGGCGGGATCCTCCGCCCAGGGATCCCCGGTGAGTTGCTCGGCACGCACCCGGGTGTTGCCGCCGCAGATGTCGAAATAGGCGCACGCGCCGCAGCGGCCGTTGACCTTGCGCGGACGCGCCTTCAGGCCGGCCATGACCGGGTCGGAGGTATCCGCCCAGATCTCGGAGAACGGCCGCTGGCGGACGTTGCCCAGCGTGTGGTGCCACCACATGGTGTCCGGATGCACGTTGCCCAGGTTGTCGATGTTCGCCACGTTCACGCCCGAGCTGTTGCCGCCCCACTGGGCGAGCCGGGCGCGGACGTGCGCCTCCAGGTGGGGGAAGTTTCGGCGCACCCAGAACAGCAGCCAGACGCCGTCGGCGTCGTTGTTGCCGGTGACGAACTCCTTGGTTAGGCCGCGCCGCCGGTAGTCCCAGCAGGTGTCGAACAGCAGGTCCATGGCCCGCCGGGTGGTGCGGTGGAAGGCGTCGGCGGCGCGGTTCTTGTT